>CAIZLB010000034.1 GCA_903933735.1 uncultured bacterium
ACAGTTCTTACTCCTAATCCTTTACTTAATACTAACTGAGATGCATCCCTACGAACCTTAGGTGCATGTTTGTTTATTGTATATGCCATGTTTTTGATTGTATATATGGAAGTGTTTCCAAGCTAGTGAACCATTACGTATGTATTGACAAATCATCTCAAAAGATACAATATATTTGAAGCACTTTAAAAAGATTCAAATTCGCCATAGCATAAAGCGTCCGTAAATATAGGCTTTTTATGCTGTGGCGAGTCACGATGATGAGCTAAGCACAACCAAAAAAAGAAAAACACTGTTACAACGATGAAAAATATTGTTACCGACGGTCAGCTAGTAGCGCTTACCAAAAGACAAAACGAACTATACAAGAGGGTTACAAAGGGTACGATTCCAATACAGCCCGTACTTGAAGGTCTGCAGATCCTAATTGAGGGTGGTGCATTAACAAATCCGGGTACTTATCGTACTTTCAGTATGAAGATCGGAGGTGCTACTCCGGAACAACTACGTTGGCTTATGCAGCGGAGAGGTATTGACAACTGGCCATTCAGTGCGATCAACAGCCCGGATTTTATAACAAGTGCTACTGAGTGGAATATTGATTTGATTACGCTCACCCCCGCAGAGCTAGGTTTTATAGATAAACCTCAGACTAGTGATTTATTTGACCCCAATTTTCTATCAATATGGAGTAATCACAATCTAGATGATCAGGTTCTCGGCTTATGTCCTCCTGAAATCGGGGTACAACTAGTTGATCGATTTGCTGATTTTCTCAGTGGGGAATCTGTTACGGTTGCGATGAACCCTCTTCTTGGTGTGGAGAATATCCCTGTAATATTTGTATTAACCGATGAGGGTGAGGATTTTAAGTGTCAATTGAATGTGACTCGATCTTACCCTTTTTACAAGTTTCGTCTCGATCAACAGATCCTGTTCCAGCTCATGCCAGCCGTGAAGAGCTGATTTGATTTTTACATTTCCCCCGCGCAGACCTACGGGTTTGCGTGCGGGGATTTATTTTGTTTGACAACCACCATCCGTTATTACCAGACATTCTTTTGAAGAAAGTTCTGATTGAGTCAACTGTAATCGATTCAAATATCATTAATATTTTTATAGATGGAAAGAAAAATAAGAATTATGAAAGAGAATTAAAGGGTCTATTAAGAAATCATGGAGTTAAAGTATACGATTTAAAAATAGTTGATGACAAAAAAGAACCTCTAATAAGGTTATCAGATTTTTTAGCCGGCTTAACTAGAACATACTTTAATAATGATCGGGACAAAAATAATATTTTTTATATATTTAATCTGGTAAAAAATAAAATAAAAATAAAAGAAATAAAAACACCTCAATCTAATTGAAGCATTTTTATCCATGCGACTGGCGCCGACACAGAGGATAAGGGTTTTACCCCACGGTCTAACGGACCTTTTTGACCTCCTGCCTGTTACATAATCATTTTATCAAAACAATGTAAATTGTCAATATTATTATTGATAATACTATAATGCTACTATATAATCATGCAAACAGTATCCATCACAGGAATAAATAAGGGAATAGGAAAAGGCCTCGCCTTAAAATTCTTAAACGAAGGTTTCTTCGTCATCGGTACATCACTTGACAGCACTATTGACTTTAATCACGATAATCTAAAAGTCTTACAACTCGATCTCTTCGATGAACAAAGCATAGATTCTTGTGTTGAGAATATTAAAAAACTTGATAGGAAAATAGATATACATATCAATAATGCCGGTATATTACTTGATGAAGGTGAACCTGATATAGATATAGATAAACTCAAAAAGACTTTACAAGTAAACCTTATTGGCCCAATAGATCTTACTCAAAAGATACTTAGTTTAATAAATGAAGGAGGGCATATAGTAAACATATCATCCTCAGCAGCTTCACTTACAAATATACATCATGCAGATTATCCAGCTTATAAGATATCTAAAACTGCAGTAAACATGTTTACTTCATGGCTAGCTTTTAAACTGAAAGATAAGATAACCGTTTCATCTATTCATCCAGGGAGAGTGAAGACTGATATGGGACATTGGGAGGGGGATACAAGTATAGAAGATGCCGTAGAGCATATTTTTCAGACTTCTATAAAAAAAGATTTAGAAACGGGACAGTTTTGGTTCAAGGGTGAAAAGTTTCCTTGGTAATAAAACACATGGTATAATATTTCTATGAAAAAAAATATTATATTTGCATTATCAATTTTATTAATATTAACATTTAGCATATCGATAATATCAGCGGAAGATTTAAGTCCTAAAATAAAAGTTCGTACTAATATCAAAGAATTACGCGATAGGAATAAAGGCGAGATTCAAAAAGTTAGAGAAGACTTTCAGGAAACTCTAAAAGAGAAAAGGGCAAGTACTACTTTGCTGATAAAAGAAAAGAGGGAGGATATAGTAAAAGCTGTACAGGAAAAAAGAGAGATATTTAAAGATGAAATCATGTCTTTGAGGTGGGAAAATAAGATGAAAATCGATCAAAAAAAAGTTGAACTTAAAAATAAACTTGCAGTAATAAAAGATGAAAATAAAAAAATAAAGATAGAAAACATAACAAATAATATTTCAGATTTAAGTATAAAATTCACCGCAAACTCGACTAAAATTGTTGATAAAATAGAAACGGTATTATTGACCATCGAATCACGTGCTGATAAAGCCAGTGCAATAGGTCTTGATGTGAGCGCTGTCAGAGTTATCATAGTATCTGCTGATACGGCCATTGCCGACGCTCGTGCTGCTTTAACTAATCAGATAAGTAAAGTGTATACCATAAATACTGTAGAAAATACTGTAGACGAAGCAACTATAAAAACATCTTTACAGTCCAATCGTGATCTATTGAAAAAAGATATTCAGATAGTGAATGATAAAATAAAAGCTGCTCATGAAGCTGTTAAAAAAGCTAACAATGCTTTGAAAGTTATTCCTGGAATAAATGCCACATCAACAACTAATATCAATTAAATAAAATAAAACATATGAATAAAATAACTGTAACTATAATAATAATCTTAATAGCTATTCTTGCTCTTCTCTTATGGAGAAATGATGTTCAGAAGAAAAGGGTTCCGGGTGTAACCCCGACTCAGGCTTTAGAAAATTCTATAAAAGCTGATACTATAAGTGACATAGATGCTAAATTAGATGAAATAGACATAAATAATGGTACTGATGAGGACTTAAAAAATATAGATGCTGATTTACAAAATATTTAATAAAATTTATCAATAAAATAAAAATATGAACCCAACCCAAGCACAAGATAGTAATACAAATGTTACAATTGATCAAAATGAAAGCCATATGATTTCAGTAAAACCTGTTGTAAATAAAGTTTCAAAATTAAAAGTTTTTACATACATATTATTAATAATCATAATTGCCGCTATAACTGCAGGTGTTTTTTATATTTTCCAAAATCCAGCCTCTATCATTAAGAAATCTTTAGCAAAATTTGATGATGTAAAGGTTTATCAAATTGATACTGATATGGTTTATTCAGATAGTAAAGATGCATCATCTACTATGAAGTTAAACCTATTGACCAAAGTAGATGTTTCATCCTTAGATAAATACCTATTATCCATAAATGCTGATCTGAATATAATGAATGAAGATATAAAGTTGGAATCTAGAATAATTGGCTCAGATTTTTATATCAATATAAATAAGGCTTCTATTATTGAAATGTTTTTTGGTAAAGATCTTATAAATAAATGGATATATATCAGTAAGAAAGATATTGAAAACAATCCCTTTGGTGTAAAAGTTTCAACCACAACAACTGATAACGTCAAAGATATTACTGCCTCAGATAAAGGTTTGGATATTATAGATAATGGAATTGTTATTTTTGCTGATAGTAAGATACAGTTTGAAAATGGTAAAATAATTCGTAAAAATTATTTTAATATTGATAAAGATAAACTAGCAGAATATATAGATGCTGATATTAAGAAAATGTCCCCTGATGGTAACAATGATAGCTTTGGTTCAATGAAAGATTCTTTTGATAAAACTGAAATAAATGAGGCTTATATTATTACAGATTTTCTTGACAACTCTTTCAAGTCCGCATATATCAACTTTGCATTTAAAGCAACTTCATCTGTTCAGACAATGGAAATATCTCTAAAATATGATGATATGACTAAAGGTGGATTAACTCAACTTATAGAAGCCCCTAAGGATTTTACAAGTCTTGAGAGTATATTTAAAACTTTTATGGATAGAAATGTAAAACAATGAGAGTATTTATTCTAATCTTAATCTGTGTATTAAGTTTGGGAACCACTGTCTATTTTCTACAAAAAGTACTTAAAGACGAAAGTTTTGTGGTACATGGTCCATATGTTTGTGAAGGACAAAAGATAAGTATTATACAAAATATTTCAAATGATATGTTTGCAGGTAGTACATTGACGAGAAGTGTGTATATTTCCTTCGAAAATAATTTTTTTAATTATTTGAGATATCCTTCAAATTATCAGAAAAAAGATTATTTGAGAGATAATACATCAACAGGTCTCGATTTGAGTCAGGATCATGTGTCAAACATTATAAACGATTATGGTATAGGCGGTTCTCATCTTGAGGATTTGATATCTGATAGTCATATTGAGAATGATCTCTTCTCAGATTTTGGAAGATGTTTTAATCTACATGCAAAGGAGATATACACAGATATTGCAAAAAGACAGAAAGTTGATGGTGATAGGTTTTCATATTCTGTATTTTCAAAAGTTTATAATAGAAAATAGTATCAATATTTGCTATAATTGATAAATATGCAAAATAGAATATATGTAACAAGAGAAATACCAGAAATCGGTATAAATATGTTAAAAGAAAAAGGTTATGAAGTCGTTGTTGGTAATGATAAAAAACCTATATCTCAAAAAGATATTATCGATATTTTAAAAAAAGCTGAAAAAATAGGAAAACCATACAACATATTATTATCACTATTAACCGATAAGATAGATAAAAAAGTTTTTGAGATCGCTCCTTCACTTAAGATGGTTTCCAATTATGCTATAGGCTATGACAATGTAAATATAGAGGATGCTAAAGAATATGGTGTTATGGTTACAAATACACCAGGGGATTATATGGGTTCCGTTGCCGAACATGTGGTAGCTATGACCCTATCTCTCTGTAACCGTATAGCTGAGGCTGATCATTTTGTGAGACGTGGTTATTATAAAGGTTTTGATCCTATGCTTATGATAGGTCATGATGTGAGTGAAAAGACTATCGGTATTATCGGTGCTGGACGTATAGGTGAAAAGACAACTTACTGTTTCAATAAAGGATTTGGTTGCCCCATACTTTATTATGATTGTCATAGAAATGAAAAAATAGAAAATGATTGTAATGCCAAAAGAATGGAAAGTTTAAATGATTTGATAAAACAATCAGATATTATATCCCTACATGTTCCTTTGAATGAAAAAACATATCATATGGTTGATGAGGAGTTTATTTCAAAGATGAAACCTGATGCGTTTATAATAAACACTGCAAGAGGTGCCGTTGTTGATGAAAAATATCTGTATCATGCATTGAAAGAAAAAAAGATAGCAGGAGCAGGGCTAGATGTGTTTGAGTTTGAACCTAATATTACTCGAGGACTGTCAAAACTTGGTAATGTAATCATGACACCACATATAGCCTCAGCTAGTATAAAGGCAAGAGATATTATGTCTAAAGTTGCTGCACAGAATATTATAGATTATATGGAAGGCGGTGAATCAAAAAATAATTGTGTAAAATAAAGCTCTATAAAAGGATACTGTATTTTTTATTTCGCTTTAGAAGAAAAACTTTTTATGGTAGAATAAAATAATATGAAATTAATTTGTACAATACAGAATGACTTAAAACACGCCTATCTGACACCTAAGATTGGAGTATCATCAACTGCTGATGGTAGTTTTCTAAAACAAGATGCTTATGAGTTGGCTAAAGAGTTGGGTAAAGAGATAGTCAATCAAGGAGGTATACTAGTTACTGGTGCCTCAAGTGGTTTTCCTTATTGGTCGGCACAGGGTGCTAAGATGGCTGGTGGTTTGTCTATCGGTTATTCTCCTGCAGTAAGTCCTAAAGAGCATGTGGAGGTGTATAGGTTACCACTTGATTATATGGATGTTATATCTTTTACAGGTTTTGGTTTTCCGGGACGTGATCTTGTCTTTACTCGCTCATGTGATGCGATCATCATCGGTCCAGGACGTATAGGCACTATACATGAGTTTACTATCGCTTATGAAGATGAAAAGCCTGTGGGAATACTTCAAAGTGATGGATGGGAAACAGATGAATTATTGAAAATGATCATAGATAGAAGTCATAGGCTTAACCCTTATATTATATTTGAAAAAGACCCTAAGGTTTTAGTTAGAAAGATTATGGATATGATTAGACAAAAAAGAGGGGAGCAGGTATAGTTTTTTTATGTTGATTTAGTCTTATTTTTGTATTAAGCTAAATCAAAGTCAGGAGGATTGGATGAGTGGCTTAAATCAACAGTTTACTAAACTGTCGAGCTGGAAACGGCTCCGTGAGTTCGAATCTCACATCCTCCGCAGTAAAAAATGGCCACCGCGGTGGTTATTTTTTCTAGGAGGATAGAAAGTGCATAGTTGCACTTTCATTGAGAATTAAAATTATACCGAAAATGATCAATGTTCGCGTTTTTAAAGCTATTGACTATGTTTATATATATGCTATAATATACGCAGTACATTTAACACAACGAGACGGGAATCAAGAGTGTTTACACAATCAATTCTTTTGATTCCCGTCTCAGTATAGACGAGAACCTAGCCTCTCCAGGACAAGACAAGAAGCGAGAGATCTTAATACGGTAAAACCAACCGTTAACAGAAAAGACAGACATCATGAAAAAAGTAACCGACCTGCCACAAGGCAAATTCCAATCCGCAGTTTTTCAACTCTCTCAAGCTTTGGGGGACGAAGGAGCTGGAGTATTCATCCGTATCGACAGTGATCCATTGTTCCGTCACCGAGTCGCAGAGTACATGATCGCCGGTGCTCCTGAAATGGTTCCGGCCTTACAAGGTCTGGACTACGACGGAGCTGTGGCAATCATGGGCAAAGACAAAATCATCGGACCGAAGGAAGTCGAAAAATTATTCGGCATTACCATCGATCCCGAGCTCATGAAGACTGCAGGACACATCCCATACAAATCCTCGACGCTCGCGTTGTATGCCAAGAGCCACTTGCTGGTCTTTGGTTGCCCTGTAAGTGTTTCGAATTTAGCAATTAGTGGTAGTCGATTCGCCATCCGTTGGGAAATAGGAGATATCGATGGAGATGAGCCGGTTTTCCTGACATCAGCCCCGAGATTGGGCTGGTTCCTGATCAGTAAGAAGCCGGATATTGTCAAACCTGTAGACGATGAGGACTGGGTAACTGTAGCGGAGGCTTACTATATGTATAGCCTTCATAAGGAAACCAACAGGACTCACTGCTTTTTGCAGGACAACCCTGTTATCTGTAAAGAAACAGTTGCTGGAGGTGAAGTTTACTTCGGCCTCGGTTCATGTTTCTGGGCCAAGTATGGAGAAGGATCTTACGACTACACTATATTGAAAAACCCACAGCGTAAGCCGAAGGTTAATCTCTATCTCAGGGTCGTACAACCGGATAACCCCCTCGTCTAAAACAATCAACCCACCACCCACGTCGCGAGACGTTGGTGGTGATTTTTTAGTTCTAAAAACCACCGGTTTTAACCGGTGTGTACTTTTAAAGACAACGTCGTATTATGAATAAAGCCCTTGATAAATATCATGGGCTTTATTCATTAAATATACACACATATGTCAATTAGAAAAACATACAGGCGTACAATACGTACTCTATCA
>CAIZLB010000035.1 GCA_903933735.1 uncultured bacterium
GCTACAGTTCTTACTCCTAATCCTTTACTTAATACTAACTGAGATGCATCCCTACGAACCTTAGGTGCATGTTTGTTTATTGTATATGCCATGTTTTTGATTGTATATATGGAAGTGTTTCCAAGCTAGTGAACCATTACGATGTCTGAGACGTCGACCACTGAAGAACCTCTGGTTGTTCCACCTATACATCACTTCGATGTACCTGAAGATGCGACTATTGATTCACTCAAGTGTTTCTCTCCTATGTCTGTTCATTGCAATGCAAACTTTACAGATGAACATTTTGGTACCCCTATACCAGCAGGTCTAGTTGCGGGTGGTTTCTATGATATGGGAAAAGAATTCAGTTCCGAAGAAGCGGTTGATACCATCGGTAGACTTGCTCGGCAAACAGGTCGTAAGCTTCGAGTCGGGACACCGCTTGAATTGCTATCATTCTTATATGATTTTGCAGAAGTTCTTGCCAGACCGGAGCGTTTTATCGCCCTGGGTAAGGTCTGGAACAATGGAGTTTTTGGATACTATGATGGAAAATATTTTGATATCCTCGTCTGGGGTGGTGGTTGGTATGCGAATTGCAAAGTCTTCATCGTCGAAGACCTCTGAGCCTTCCGTCACTATCCCCCCCCCAACCTCAAACCGGACCTGCCACCATACGGGACCGGTTTTTCTATTGCAACACTCTAACAGCCTCTACAATAATACTCTTCTTCTCTTCACGCACCGATATCTTACCTGTAACTGTCACCACACTATCATTGCTTATTTTATGTTTTAACTCTTCATATTGTTTTGGAAATACCACACACTCTATCTCTCCTGACATATCTTTAAGTTTGAAGAATATCATTTTTTTAGTTGCATCTTTTTTAGTCGCTATTTCTTTTGCACTTTCTATTAGACCCAATATTTTTTCATAAGTTTTACCATCTCTTTTTCCGTCTTTACCTGTGACTTTTCCTTCTTCACCTTTCTCGATTAACCACGCTATATTTATCTCTTTCTTTTCCCATATATGTTGAAACTTATCAAGTGGATGTCCTGAAAGATATATACCTAGCAATTCTTTCTCCCAAAGAAGTCTCTGACTTAAAGATTCAGGTCTCTGTTCTATTTTCTCTTTTAACACCTCAACTTCTTTTTGCCCGAAAAGCATATCAAACATATTGCCTTGAGTTTTATCTTGTCTGGTTGTTGTTTTGTTGTAGTCAAGATACTTGTCAAGATTCTCCAAGAGATCAAGTCTGTCACCAAAATCATCCATAGCCCCTGATTTTATCAAAGCTTCAAGAGATTTTTTATTTAAATTTTTATCTGTGATACGCTCGAGCAGATTTTCTATACTTGTATATACGCCATTATCTTTTCTTTCTTTAATAATACTATCAGCAATACCTTCACCAAAATTTTTAATACTATATAAACCAAAACCAATAGCATCTTTATCATCTTTGTATTTTTTTAGGACTGTAAAGTTACCAAAAGAGGTGTTTACATTTGGGGCTAAAACTTCTATACCCATGCGACTACATTCGCGAACCGAAACGGAAACACTGTCTGTATCACCTGACTCTGATGTCAAAACAGACGCCATGTATTCTGTAGGGAAATTAGCTTTAAGATAAGCGGTGATATAGGCTACACGTCCATAAGACACAGAGTGAGATTTATTAAAACCATAAGATGCAAAAGGCTCTATCCATTTCCAAACATCTACAGCTTTTTGTTTTGACCATCCACCATGAGATACACAACCGTCTATAAACTTTTCTTTTTGTTTAGCCATCTCCTCTGGAATCTTTTTACCAACAGCTTTACGGAACTTATCCACTTCACCCCAAGAGTATCCGGCAATCTTATGAGCCATCATCAGAAGGTCATCTTGATAAACTAAAACTCCATAAGTTTTATTTAAAATATCTTCAAGCATCGGGTCCATGTATGTGATCAGAGACGGATTATGCTTACGCTCTATGTACAATGGAATAAACTGTATAGGTCCTGGACGATATAATGCTACCATCGCATTGATATCGTGAATAGTTGTTGGTTTTAGATCAACAAGATATTTTGTCATACCTTCACCGTTAAGTTGAAAAAGATCTATAGTCTCACCACGAGCCAACATCTCAAAAGTTTTTACATCATCAACGGCCATGTTATCTATATCTATTTCTACTTTATGTATGTGACGAATCAACTTTTTACATTCAGCGATAATCTTTAAGTTTTTTAATCCCAAGAAGTCGAACTTTAAAAGACCAGCTTCCTCTACAGAATACATGTCATATTGACTGATAATTTTATTTTCACCTTTTGTATCATATTGAAGTGGAGTAAAATCTGTTAATTCTGTAGGGGAGATCACGACACCAGCGGCATGCACCGAGATGTGGCGAGCACAACCCTCAACTTTCTTGGCCATGTCGATAACTGTTTTTACATCAAGTTCTTTATCATACATCTCTTTCAACTCTGGAGTTATTTCCATAGCATGTTCTATAGTCATGGCGTGCCCCTGAGAACCGAGCGGGATGAGTTTTGATATACGATCACCTAATATATATGGAAAGCCAAGAGCACGGGCTACATCTTTAACAGAACCACGAGCGGCCATGGTTCCGAAAGTTCCTATCTGCGCTACTTTTTCTTTTCCGTATTTTCTACGAGCATAATCAACCATCTCTCCACGTCTATCATCGGCGTAGTCCATATCGATATCGGGAGCAGAAGGACGCTCTGGGTTTAAGAATCTTTCAAAAGGGATCTGATACTCGATTGGATTTATATGTGTGATACCTGAAAGATAGGTAACCATAGATCCACAAACGGATCCACGAATATTTGAAAGTATTTCATTTTCTTTGGCGAACTTTAAAAGATCGGCCACAATCAAAAAGTAAGGCGAATAACCTTTGTTCTTGATAACTTCAAGTTCATATTCAACTCTTTTTAAGGTGATTTCATCTTTTTCTACATGTCTCTTTTCAAAACCCTCAAAAACAACTTCACGTAAAGCTTGGTCTGCATTTTTGCCTTCTGGTAAATCCATCTTAGGAAATACCCATTTTCCAAGTTCTATTTCAAAGTTACATTGATCTGCGATAACTTGTGTATTGGCTATGGCTTTTTTGTATATTGCATCTTTTTCAGTGTTTTCTGTATCTGAAAATAATTCCACAGCTCTTTCTGTTGAGATAAAAGAAAAATCACCATCATCGTTTATATTTCTGTCAGGATTATTGTTTTGTATAGAGAGCATTGTTAAACGAGCCTTCTTATCTTCCGGATCTATATAGAGAACATTGTTTGTGGCCACCATCTCTATATTATGTTTTTTACAAAACTCTATAGTTTTCACCTCTGCGTCAGCATGACCTTCTATTTCTTCTTGTCTTGTTAATTCAAAATAAATATTTTCACCGCCATAAGCTTGTTTTAAATTTTCATATATTTTATCAGCTTCATCTATGTCACCTATCTTTAAACTATTGGATATCTCACTATTGAAAAATGGGATTATGCATATAAGCTCTTTATTGTATTTGTTTATAAGTTCTGTATCTATACGAGGTCTATAATAAAAACCTTCGAGATTGGAATCTGTCACCAATTTTATAAGATTCATATAACCAGCGTAGTTCTTAGCAAGTAATATGAGTCTGGTAGTCTTAGCATCAAGTCGACCTTCACGATCGTGACGTGTTCTTGTAGCTACATAAAAATCAACACCAACTATGGGTTTTATTTCTTTCTTTTTACATTCTTGATAGAACTCTATGGTGCCATACATATTGCCATTATCGGTCAAAGCGATAGATGTCATGCCATATTGTTTGGCTTTTTTGACTAGATCTGGGATTTTTGGTACGGCTTGAAGTAAACTATAGTTGCTATGTACGTGTAGGTGGGTAAAAGCCATGATTACTATTATATCCTAAATAAATTATTTATATAAGTTGAGTTATGTATGATTAAATGGTTAATTTGATATATTCGGATTGGAAACCTTAATATAGGTATGGTCGGGTGGTGCTGTTTAGTTTTGAGATTGGTTTATGTTAATATACAAATATGACAAACACAGAAACAGAAGATAAAAATACTAAAATTCAAAAGACTGCCAACACCTTATATGATTTATTAGATCACACTGACATACCTTTTGTTAAAGATATATCAGATTTTCTTGATAATAATTATGGTGAAATCGGACAAAATAGAATCTCAACACCTAATTTTAGCGCTCTGATCGTATCACGTTTCCTAACAAACCATTCAGTTTTAGAAATGGCGGCACAGAAATACGGCAAAGATTTACAGGTAATAGAACTTGGTGCAGGATTTACTCCTCATTATTTAAACATAGGCACAGAGATCAATAAATATATAGAGGTGGAATTTGAAGAAAATTCAAAAATTAAAGAAGAAGTAACTAAAACTTTAACTCAAAATAAAAATATATATTTTGTTGGGGGTGATATCTTGTCTCTTTCGACTTGGAATAAGATAGAAAGTCTTATTGATAAAAATAAACCTGTATTTATATTTAGTGAAGGAACTATTGCGCAATATTTTAATTCAGAGCAAAAAGAGTTTGTTGCATCAATGATGAAAAAACTTATGATTTGCGAGGGTAGTATATTTGCTTTAGATGACACATTAAGAAATCATCCTGAATTAAGTGATAATCCTATTATAAAAGAGGGTATGGGAAGAATTGTTTCAATTTCAGGAAATAATATATATAATAAAGAGGTAACTACATTTAAAGATGAATTTGAAAAATGGGGCAGATTGCTTGGTACGGAAAATTATTCTGTGAATTATGTTTTAAGTAAGCCTGAGATGGATTTTGCTATAGAATCACTTAAACTTACCGTGTGTGCTGTCGATAACAATAAGGACTTGTCTTCAGAATTAATAAAATTATCAAACGAAAATAAAAATAAAAGAATTTGGAAATAAAATAATATGAAATATATACCCTGCATCTTTCTAAAAGAAGGAATTGAAACAATACAACCATCACCTATGTCAGGTGTTGATTATCATACATTATCATCAGGTTTAGAATTTATAGAAAAATATAAAAATCAGGGTATGATAGATTTTTTGGTTTTCGGATCAACTGATAATAAGTCTATTGATTTTGCATGTGAAAATGGCTTGATTAAAAATTTTATTAAAGAAGCAAAAGAAAAATACGGCAATACTATAAATATACATGCTGATGTAGGACTTTCACCATATTCTGCAGATGGGCACAGTACTGTTATGAAAGACGGTGTAATAGATTATGAAAAAAGTTATGAGTTGGCGACAAAACTAGCACTTACTTTTGCTGAAGCTGGGGCTGATTATGTAGCACCTTGTTTGTCACTACATGATCAAGTTAAAGTGCTAAGAAAAGCACTAGATGAATCAGTTTATAAAAATACTAAAGTTCATGCTTATAGTTCTAAATTCTCCTCATCATTATATGGTCCTTACAGACAAACTATTCAATCACCATTAAGAGATGAAGATAAAAAAGTGTATCAAACTGACTATGCTAATCCAGAAGAAGCCTTAAATCAGATTACAATCGACCAAGAACAGGGTGCGTCTATAGTTATGGTAAAACCAGCTATGATATATCTAGATATAGTCTACAGAGCTCGTCAGATGACAAAATCACCTTTATCGGTCTATCATGTAAGTGGAGAATACTCAATGATTAAAGAGGCAGCTAAAGCAGGTCTAATAGACGAAAACGAAGCTTTTGATGAAATACATGCAGGTTTTAGTAGATGTAATGTAGACTATGTGATCGGATACGCTCCAGATCACTTTATAAGATGGACCAAAAAACACAACAACTAAATAATTTTTATTGTATATTTTTAGTTTTTAATCCATTTTAAATAATGGTCAGACACCTGAAAAACATATCAAAGAAATTGAAAAAAACACCAAGAAAAGTGTCAAACCTAAGCTTGGATGATGTTTGCCGTACAAATCTTGCAATTTATAGAAAAATACGTATACTTATAGCATTATGGTAAATCACATGCGTCATACAAGAGGGCATACCCGAAACCGTCGTAGTCATCATGGTCTTTCGGCTATAAACCTAAGTCTTTGTTCAAATTGCGGACAACCCAACACAACACATACTATGTGTAAAAATTGTGGGTATTTTAAAGGTAAAATGATAATAAACATGACAGCCAAGATAGATAAAAAAGCTATCAAGTCTAAAGCTGCAAAATAGCCCATGACTTTTTTGGTCTTATTATCAATCTCAAGAACTTTATATAAACAAAAATAATAAATACAATATATGGCAAGTAGACATCAATCAAGAGTAGTTGTTCTTCAATCATTATTTGAAATTGATTTTAGAAATCGAGATAAAAATGATTTCGAGGAGATTTTGGATCATAATATAGAAGAATTTTACAAAGATGATGCTGATAAAGTTTACGCCAAAGATTTATTAGACGGTATTTTAAAGAAACAAAAAGAGATAGACGAGATTATAACCAAAGCTGCTCCGGAATGGCCTATAGAAAAGATCGCTATGGTTGATAGAAATGTTTTAAGACTTGGTCTATATGAATTGATATTTGCTGATAAAAAAGAAGTTCCATCAAAAGTTGCAATCAATGAGGCTATAGAAGTAGCTAAGTTTTTTTCAAGTGAGACATCTGGTAAGTTTATAAATGGTGTCTTGGGTTCAGTATATAAAGAAGTTTATGGTGATACTGAAAAAGATATGGAAAGACATATTCCTAAAAAAGATCAAACTAAAAATAAATCCAAATATGCTGATATGTCTGAAGAAGAAAAAGCTTTACTTCCGGTGATACAAGTTGTTGGTACTTTTGTTTATACTCATGATAAAGAAGGTAAGATGTTTATCGCACTTGTAAATGATGTCTTTGGTTTCTGGACCTTAGCTAAAGGTAAGATAGAAGAAGGGGAAACGATAGAACAATGTTCACATAGAAAAGTTAAAGAAGAATTGGGTATAGACTGTGAGTTTGTAAAGATATGCGATAACAATGAATATGTAGCCTCACATCCTGATCTCAAAGTGGTTAAAAAAAGAGTTACATATTGTATAGCTAAGACAGAATTCGGACCACTGACAAATAAAAAAGATGGAGGCATTAGAGATGTAGCTTGGTTTGATCTCGACAATGTTCTCGATCTGAAACTATATGAAGATATGACACCAGTCTTTAAGAAGACTTTTGAAATTTTAAAAGATATAAAATAAAAAAATGGCGACAATAGATATAAATAAATTTAAAAAATTAAGCGAACAGCTGGATATTGAATTCAAGGATATGAAAATCTTGGTTAAAGCTTTTACCCACAGATCTTTTTTGAATGAAAATAGAAATTCAGGTTTAGAGCATAATGAAAGATTGGAATTCTTGGGGGATGCAGTTTTAGAGCTTGTGGTGACTGATTTTCTATATAAAAAATACCCAAAAAAACCAGAAGGAGATATGACGGCTCTTAGGTCAGCGCTTGTAAATGCTGTAACTTTATCTAAAGTAGCAGAAGATATGGGTTTGAATGAGTTCTTATTACTCTCAAAGGGTGAGGCAAAAGATGAAGGTCGTGCAAGACAATATATATTGGCCAACGTTATAGAGGCACTTATAGGAGCAATATACCTTGATCAAGGTTATGAAGTGGCACAAAAGTTTATAGATAAAAATGTACATGTCTTGATAGACAGTGTGATAGAAAATAAAAAGTTTATAGACTCAAAGAGTTTATTTCAAGAGATGTCACAAGAACATATGGGTGTGACGCCGAGATATGATTTGATAAAAGAGGCTGGTCCAGATCACAATAAGATCTTTACTGTGGGAGTTTTCTTAGGGGATATACATATAGCAAGTGGAGAAGGAAAGTCTAAGCAAGAGGCGGAGACACAGGCGGCGTTTAAGGGGTTAGCAGTGAAGAAGTGGGGGTAGTGTGGGGTTTGTTTACTCGAATTCGATAGCCTCTACCTGGTATTGTCTCTATTTTTCTATTTGATTTATTTCCTATTTTCTTTCTTATATTTCTGATATGGGTCTCTATTGTATTTGAAAAAGGATTAAAATCTTTTTTCCATACTTTTTCCATTATCTCTGATCTTGTTATGACTCGGCCAGGTTTTTCTACTATCTGTTCCAGTATCAAAAATTCTTTTCTAGTAAAGTAAACAGGGCGACCTTTTTTGTATACTGCATAATTATCCCTATCAATAGTTACATCGTCCAAGGTTATTATATCTTGTCTGATATTATAAGACCTTCTTGCTATAGCTCTGATTCTGGCAATTAATTCATTTATAGAAAAAGGTTTTGATATACAATCATCAGCACCAGACTCTAAAAAATTTATCTTATCTTTTGCATCACCTTGTACTGTCATAAAAAGTACTGGTGTTTTATTGCCTAAAAGTCTTAATTCTTTACAAATATTTATTCCAAGTTTTTTGGGTAATATATTATCTAATAATAATAAATCATAATTATTTGTTCTCGCTATATATGATCCAGATTCTCCGTCATTACATGTGTCTATGATCATATTATGTTCTTCTAGGGATTCGACCAATATCTTACATAATTCTACATCATCTTCTATTAAAAGTATTCGCATATTTTTTGTATTAATAAGTTTGTTTATATAATATTAACATGTTAAAAGTTAATATATCAATATTCTACCAATAACCACCTAAAGTTTTCCAAAAGAAAAACCGAAGAAAAGATAAAGAAAAAAACCACCTCACCTCAAAGACACCACTCCTTTTCTATGCTACACTCTACACATGACATTTATCGACGAAATGAAAGTTCATATCAAAGCTGGTCACGGTGGTAACGGCGTTGTCCGTTGGTTACATGAATACGCCAAAGAATTTGGTGGACCATCCGGTGCCGATGGTGGACGTGGTGGAGATGTAATAGTTCGCGCTATTGCCGATACTTTTTACTTGCGTAAATATGCCCATAAAACAGAATTCTTCGCCCCTGATGGTGAGTTCGGTTCTGGCAATTCTTGTGATGGTGCTGGCGGTGATGATCTTATCATCGATCTACCTGTTGGAACTATTATTAAAAGAATACAGGATATAAATATTCATGACTCAGATACTATTGTTACTCCAGAGATAGAGCTGACAGAAGTTGGACAAACTGTGAGATTATTAAAAGGTGGATCAGGTGGATTTGGTAATGAACATTTTAAAAGTTCTACAAATATAAAACCAGAAGAATGGACACCAGGAAAACCAGGTGAAGAAGGTATTTTTCATATAGAAGTACAAATGATCGCTGATATAGGTCTTATCGGTCTACCAAACGCTGGAAAATCATCACTACTAAACGCTTTAACTAAAGCTGACGTTAAAGTTGGTAATTATTCTTTCACCACTCTTGAACCAAACCTTGGAACTTTATATGATATCGTTTTAGCTGATATTCCTGGACTTATAGAAGGAGCTAGTGATGGAAAAGGTTTAGGACATAAGTTTTTGAGACATATAAGAAGAACAAAGATGTTAACTCATTGTGTATCTTTGGAACAGGATATAGACGGTATGATAGAAGTTTATAAAGTTATTAGAAATGAATTAAAAGAATTTGATCCAGAATTACTTTCTAAAAAAGAGATAATACTTTTGACTAAGAGTGATATATTGGGAGTGGAAGATTCTGAGAGTAAGAAAGCGGAATTTATAAAGAAATTAAAGCTAGATAAAGATAGTGTTAAAATAGTCTCAATCTATGATTTGGATAATCTGAAAGAATTGCAGGATTGGTTGATAAAGATGGTGAGGGAGTAGGGGGGGGTCATGGTTTGGGTTTTTGGGGTGTGATAGTTGACATGTCTGATAAATGATGTAAAGTATAGAATGTAATACCTTAACTCAACCTCGAAAAACAAGAAATTATGAATCAAACACCCGTTTACACTCCGATTAGTCAAGATCGTATCGCTGAATTGACCACTATGGCCACCGAAGTCGATGCCGTTATCCATGTCATCCGTCGTGTCTGTGTAAGACAGGATCGCGATTGGCATCATGCTATTGGTGAAGCTGTTACTTGCTGCACCAAAGGTTATGATACTTGTACCGGACCTGAGGTTTATGAAAAATTCCGACCGGTATCATATATGAAAGAAGAGATTGATATCGTGCTTATCTGCTACCACACTAAAATACAAGAATTGTACAGGAGCGCTTTGCTTGACTGGGAAGAAAAAACTGGGTTGCAGGCTACTGTTCCTCGTGAAATCTTTGCTATCGGTGAAGGACACAAAGATCTTCGTGTCCAAATGCGTTGTTTTCCTGGTAGTATGTACCTAGTCGCTCCAATAGAAGGTTTGATTGAAGATTGCCTCAAATTCCTTTTTCTTGAATGGACAGATTCTGATCGTTATGTCGGCGTCGATTTGGTCGATCATTTACTTACTTCAGGGAGCTGGTTCGCCTTCCGTGAACCCTCTCCTGAACCGGTCCAGTAATCGGTTCCTTCACTCTCCCCGCATGTCGGCCACCCGGCCCGCATGCGGAGTTTTTTATTTAAAATTTTCACACCTTGACATGCCTGATACATGATGTAAAGTATGGAGTGTAACACCTTAACTTAACCAAAATTATGAATCCAACAATTCCATATACTCCGATTAGCGATACTCGTATTGATGAACTTACCGCCATAGCTGCCAAAGTCGGCGCCATTGTCCGTGTTGTCCGTAAGGTCTATATTGATCAAGGGCGCGATTGGGATGAAGCTATTAGTCTTGGAGGACCCCAAACTTCAAATAGATCAGATTGTAGAAGACGTGAAATCAGGATACAACATATGGCAAGATCTAATGTTAAAGAGTATGCTGATATTATCCTTTTTAATTATCCGAAAGGAAATGGTAGTTGGCGTACAATCACTGGCACTATATTAGTTAGGGAGTTTGGTCTAGAACCTACTAATTCTCGTGAAGTTTTCGCCGTCGGTGAAAGTAAACCTGAATTTTGTAGTGAAATTCAACAAAACCCTGTGCATGTTGTTGCTACGATTGATTATGATCAAAATGTTGCTTATGTACATTGGCGGATTAATTATCGTTTTGCCGGTTTGTTTTACATCGGTAATTGTGAAAATAATAGTTTTAAATATTGGTTCGCCTTCCGCGAACCTCGTCCCGAGTCGGTCTAGTAACTGGTTTCTTAGCCCCCCCCCGCATGTCGGCCACCTGGTCTTCATGCGGAGTTTTTTTATTTAAAATTTTATACCTTCTTATAATTTAGATAATCTAAAGGAGTTGCAGGATTGGTTGATAAAGATGGTGAGGGAGTAGGATTATTTTACTTGATACTATCTAGTATTTGGTGTAAAGTGGGGAATGTAATTCTTTGACAGATTACAGAAAACTATACCGAAAACTCCTCAAAACAAAATGAATTCACCATCAACAGTAAGTCCCATTTATACTCCGATCCGCTCCGAACGTATCGCTAAGATTAGAGCTTCAGCGGAGACTATCGGCGCTCATATTCATATTCTGCCTCGCATTAAGGTTATGCAAGGTCTGAGTTGGAAAGAATCTCTTGAAATGCAAGGTTTTAGGACTCCAATTCATCAAAGTATAAGAAATTCTATGGTAGCTGATCTATATCCACCTGTCTTGGATCTGGTAGAAGAGAGAGATATCATTCTATTGGGTCCAAATAAACCTTTATCATGGGAAGAAGCTATTGCATGGGGTGACTCTATTAATCTTGAAGGTACTAAACCTCGCGAAGTTTTTGCTTCGGTCGAACAAAATCCTAATCTAAATGTGGGATTGTTTAATCGAAAACAGGTTTATGTGGTCGCTACGACCTCTACTGATACACAACAAGTTTGCTGTGTGTGGATCGGTAATAAGTACAACATGCCTTGCTTGTTCGAAACAATGTTTTTTGGCAGACATCTTTCTCGATACACTTTCCGCGAGCCTGCTCCCGAACCGGTCCAGTAATCCCTTTGTTTTCTACTCACTCCCGCATGTCGGCCATCTGGTCGCATGCGGAGTTTTTTTATTTAAAATTTTTAATCTTGACATGTATCACACATGATGTAAGGTATGAGGTGTAACACTTTAACCCCACAAAATAAAAACATGACTACCTCACTATCTAAGAGAGTTCTTATTCCAAATAAAACCATCACCTGCGGAGGTGTTAAGAAAGAAGAATTGTTAGATCGGGTTGCGACAGAATACAGACTGGCACTTGATGCTCATAATATGATGATTAGGCCTGAATTTACTGTGACTGATGCGAGAGAGACTGTACAGCTAGTTTTTCTTAGTTTTGATGATCTAAAGTTTACTAGAAATGCTTATACTTATGAATTCATGACGGAACAATTCTGCACTGATTGGAGCTCTGAATATCTGAATGGACAAAAGATAAGACTCTGTCTGTGTGGAGATGGTGCTCAGCTTCGACTACAATATCCTGAACAATCAAAAGGAGAAAGGATTTTGATAGCAATGGACCCTATTGATTGTGGTGATGATGAACCGCTCGTCTTTAATGTAGGGTATGTCAATAGTCGCCGTAGTCTTTTAGGTGAATATGCTCCTCCAGATCGCCTTTGGAGCCTAGATTGGTTGATCGCCTTTCGACTTTGTGATATTACCGTTTAATTTTGAATCTTTTACACTCCCGCATGTCGGCCACCCGGCCCGCATGCGGAGTTTTTTTATTTAAAATTTTACACCTTGACATGTCTCACACATGATGTAAAGTATGAGGTGTAACACCTTAACTCAACCACAAGAAATCATGAATCCACCACCTGTTTATATTCCAATTGACCAAGATCGCATTGATCAGTTTACCGAACTCGCTGCCAAAACTGGTGCGCGTATACATGTTATTCGTCAGGTTCCTGTTGATCAGGGATGTGACTGGAATACGGCCATCAGTCTCGTAGGACCGCATACTCCATTTAATCACTGTATTCGGGAGGTGAGGGTTGGTTGTCAATACCAATGCGTCTCCAGCAGAAAAGAGGAGACGGACATCGTTCTTTTAAATTATTGCCAAGTCAAAGGTAGTTTTAACAGAAGTATTGATTGGTGCAAGGATGCAGGTCTAAATGCTGCTAATCCTCGAGAAGTTTTCGCAATAGGTCATCAAAGACCTAATCTAGATCGGATAATCGGTCAAGATCTAATATACCTTGCCGCCCCTGTTAAATGCTCTTTCAATCGTTATGATTGTGCATGCTTCGTTTGGTGGATTCATCAAGAACTTGGAGTTTCTCTAGATCGGGTTGTTGAATTTTCTGATCCATATGTTTGGTTTGCCTTCCGCGAACCTCGTACCAAGCCTGTCCGGTAATCAGTTTCATCACTCCCGCATGTCGGCCACCCGGTCGCATGCGGAGTTTTTTATTTAAAATTCAATACCATAACGTTGACATTTTAAATATATGATGTAAGGTATGGAATGTAATACCTTAACTCAACCGAAATTATGAATTCAACAACTTCTGTTTATGCTCCAATCAGTCATGCTCGTACTGCAGGACTGTCTCTTTTGGCCACTAAATTTGGTGCTCGTACCCATGTTATTCGCCGTATTCATGTCGATCAAGGTCGTGATTGGAATGAAGCCATTAATCTTATTGGTCCTGACACTCAAGGAACTTCTTTTATCAGAAAGCCTAATATAGGCGAACAATATTTACCAGTTTCAAGCCAAGAAGATGAGTTTGATGTCATCCTTTTCAGTTATCTGGGGGATCGATCGAGTGGTGAGAAATTAGACGATAGGATGTCATCCTGGGTTCAGGAAGCTAATGTTATCAATACCAATCCTCGCGAGGTATTTGCTATTGGTCAACGTTACAGAAATTTTAATACCTCGGTTTATCGGCAGGCTATGAGCATAAATTGTCCTTCCTATTGCTCGTTTATTGGTCAAAGACATTTATGTTTTCTTAGTTATACTCGTTCTCATTTTAGTGAAAGAATTGCACATCGTTCAATCGGACTGCGTATTAGAGACTTTTTGGCTAATGAAGATGATTGGTTCGCCTTTCGCGAACCTCGTCCTGAGTTGGTCCGATAATCAGTTTCTCCGCCTCCGCATGTCGGCCACCCGGCCCGCATGCGGAGTTTTTTATATCTAAAAACCATCGGTTTTAACCGGTGTGTACTTTTAAAGACAACGTCGTATTATGAATAAAGCCCTTGATAAATATCATGGGCTTTATTCATTAAATATACACACATATGTCAATTAGAAAAACATACAGGCGTACAATACGTACTCTATCA
>CAIZLB010000036.1 GCA_903933735.1 uncultured bacterium
GGTCTGAAAGCATCATCATTAATCTTTCATCCTCCTCTATCTTCATTTGTTTGAGTTGTTGATTTTTTTTATCTTCATCAAAGATTATTGTCATGTTTGTATTGTAAATGTTTATAGTCTTTTGTGCTAGGGGTAGGGGTTTTTTGTTGTTGTTTGTTGTGTATTGATTTACCGCTGTTGCTTGACTTTTAGGTTGTATTATGTTAATATATAGGGGTAGAACACAAAACAACCAAACAACTGATTCCAATGAAAACACCGAAACAACTGTTTATCGTCGCCATCCTCGCCGTCATCACCCTCGTTTCCACATCCTGTGTGGTTCCGGTTTACCGGAACCAACAGCCCTACCAAACCCCTCAGTTCCGAGAAATCGGGGCACAGGGGTCTGTACGGCAGTCAGGGACGGCCCAGGCCCAGCCTCAGCGCCGGCTCAGCTCGATCAATACCACCCAGCTCTATCTTGGGCACATGGAAGCTCAGGTGAGAGGGGTCGACCCTTCCAATCGTCACCGTGTGGCACAATACGCCGCCGGAATCTACGAAAAGACTGGTAAAATCCCCACCGAGGCCGAGTTGACCCAGAAGTTCGGCTTCCCCTGTCGGGCCAAGTGGGTTGACGAAACGGATCGTCGATTGAAGACGGTCGTTGTTCGGCCAGACGAAGTCCCAGAAAGTATCCGGGCCAGGTTCCAGTAGGGACTTGAGGTGAGAAAACACCTGGTAAAAATCAAATGCCACCGTACTATGTATGGTGGCTATTTTATTGCAAAATAAGGATATTTTGATGTTATTAGGGTTTATTGTAATTGACTTTTGGGTTTGATTGTGATACTATATATAGGTCAAACATTCAACAATATGAAAAAAACACTGTTAGTTCTATTGTCTTTAGCCTCCACTATCTCCGCTCAAGAACCCCCATCCCGACCACCATATACTGGGCCCACTCAGATCTCCACTTTCAACGGCCACGAGGCCGAATGGGGGTGGTCTGGTAAGGACTATTTCAAACCTGCAGTGGTCAAGATTCTCCAAGAGAGCTGGGGTAAAGTGTCACCACTCGACCTTCAGACTAAGGTTGATCAAGTGACCGCTGCTGAGTTCCTGTGGAAAATAACCCCCGATTTGGTGGACCAGGCCGTGAAGTCTGGATCCTCCTTCATTGTGGGTGATTCCAAGCCAAATTCCTTGGTTATTAATCTTGAGCCTTCTGGTAAAGGGAAAATAACCCTTATATCAGAAGGTTGGGTTGTGGGTTATATCCGTTGTCAGTCTGCCGCGACTCGGGAGGGTAAAAATTCCCAACCAGCATGGGGTGACTACAAGGTTCTAGATAAGGAAGAGATTCATGTTTCCAAAGAATTCAAAGGGGCTAAGATGCCAAAAGCACTGCTTCTAGATGCTTCTGTTGGAATTTATATCCACTGTGGTGACCTGTCCTCCATCTCCGGAGGCTGTATCAGAGTCTCTGCACCTGTTGGGAGAGAGCTTTATAAACTTATCTCCATTGGGACCCCTGTAAAGGTGGTCTGGGAGAAGTAAAATCTCCAAAACGTAATGATATAGGTACGTTAAAACCCTATACAAATCAACCCAACTTCATCGAGGAAGGGTTGTTTTTCTTGTTAGAAATCCTTGACAAAGTTATCAGATATGATATAATATATATACTATGTTAAAAATATACAACACAATTACAAAAACAGCCTTAATTATAGCGATATTTACTATACCCGCTATAGTTTCAGCTGGTACATCAGGATCTTTTGGTTCTGATTCGTGGGATTCTGGGTCAGGATGGTCTGACTGGGGTGGTAATGTACCTGTATATTCTTACGAATATACCCCAAATTATACTTATACAACTCCATCATATACACCATCATATACACCAAACTATTATACCCCTTCATATACCACACCATCATATGGAGGAGGTTATTATGGAGGATCATCATACAGTGCTTCTTCAATACCAAGTTCAAACTATGTAAACAATACAAGTAATAACACAAGCACGAGTGGTGCAAATGCCACAGCCACAGCAACAGCAACAAACACAAGTAACAACACAAACGTTAACAACAACAATGTTTATGTTTATACAACCCCATCAGGTAATGCTGTTGTTTATAATCCAAACCATCAAACCTTAAATGGTTATTGTGAGATAGTTCCTGCCAACCCTAGGGTTGGTCAAACTGTAACCGCCACTGCTTATGCTACTGGTGGTATAGGAAACTACTCATATCTATGGGGAGGTGATCAAAACATACACGCTTCTGGTGTAAGCACATCATTTACATCATATAACCCTGGTACAAAGTATATAACTGTAACAATAAGATCAGATCAAGAGGTTATCACAAAAACATGTAATGTAACTTTTACTAATAGTTACAACACAGCCTCATCATATACAACATATAACAACACCCCATCATCTGTTGCTATAACAAGATCATTATCTTCAGGTGTTTATCTAAACGATTTACCTGCTACAGGTTTATCTCTAAACTTCATAAGTTATATGGTTGCAATTATGGTTCTGATACTAGCTATAGTGTTCACTTTTGTCACTCAAGCTAAAAAAAGATTACTTAGAGAAGAAATTGCATAATAGTCTTTAAAAAATATTTTTAACACAAAAATACCCTTGTTAAATGGGGTATTTTTGTTTATTGTATATATATGAAGAATATATTTGAAGAATTTTTGACAAAATTAAGATTGATAAAAAATAACAACAGAGCAACTGTGATTTTTTTATGGGGCAATCTAGGTTCAGGAAAAACTACTTTTACAAAAAATCTTTGTAAATATTTAGACATTAAGGCTGATATAACCAGTCCAACTTTTAATATAATAAAAAAATACCCATTTGACCTAGAAGGTTTTAAATATTTAATACACATAGATGCTTACAGATTGAATTCTTACGAAGATTTATTAAAAATAAAATTTGAAGAATATTTGAATGATAAAAATAATCTTATGTTTATAGAATGGCCTAGTGTTATCGAAGATGGTGGTTTAAAACCTGATATGGACATGAAGTTTGATTATATTGAAAACATAGATGATAGAATTATAGAAATAAAGTAATTTTTACTTTTATTTTTCATTTACATAACATATAATATAGATATGAAAAAAATATTTTTATCTTTTATATTATCAATCTTTTTTATTTCTTCTGTTACGGTAAGTGCTCAAAATTTTGTTCCTCGTTATGTGAACACAATGGTTGGCACAACAACTCCAACACTACAGGCTGGCAGTGATTTAGATCTTGAAATTATCGTTGAAAACTCAAACCTACCAGAAGATAAAACAAACATAGAGTATGGTGTTGTTAGGAGAATTGTTCAAGGTACAACGATATCATATGAACCTATATCTATACTAAAGATAGATAAATCATATTCAAGTTCAAAGACTCAGAAGATAAAAGTAAAAGTACCAAATGTTTTAAGAAGTAATGCTTCTACAACTTATGTTGTATATGCTAAAACAACAGTAGTTGATGATGTCGATGCTGAGAATTTTATAGTTTCAAAACAGTATTTTAAAATACAAGGTAATGAAGACATTCCTACAACCAAGATTGAATACATGAATTTCTTACATTCAAATGGTAAAAGATATGGATTACTTTCTGGTCCGTCAATCTATGACTTAAGTAAAACTACATACAAAGGGGTTGCATCATCAACTTCTTTGGATATAGTTCTTAGATCTAATACTGATCTTGTTTTAAATCCGAATATAACTTTTAAAAAATTAAGATCAGATGTTAGTATTTCAGACTTTAAACCAGCACCTATAAATATATTAAAAGGTACAAGTACTGTTGTTGTAATACCTTTACCTGTTTTTGATTATGATCCAGGGGTTTATCAAGGTACTATTGATTTTGATAATAAAGATATATTGAATGTTGATTTTCAATACATAATTAATGGTGACATTGTAACCTTTGGTCAACCTGTATATTCAAAGACAAAAGAAAATAATCAAATATTAGATTTTAAGATTTATGGAACCCCAATAGACACAAATCTAGATCCTGTATTAAATAATATATCCACATCAACATTTGCAACCTCATCAATTGTTTACGGAACAGAGTTTATTGTAAAAGATAAAAACAACAAAGAATTGTATAGAACAAATCAAAACATTGATTTTTCAACAACTACATACAAACTGGAAATACCAGCTAATATCAAAAATATCGCAAAGGTGTCAATTAAAACAACCAATGCTGATGGTAAAGTATTGTATGAAGGTACAAAAGATCTAAACATACCGAAAGATAATACTCTAAGATCAATACTACTTGTTATTCTATTTGTTCTGGTTATTGTGTTGATACTGATATTTAAACATAAATACGTAAGAGTTATATTACTTGTAATTGCTATGACCATCTTAGGTTTTTGGGTTAGTACAGCGAAAGCTGGAGTGTGGGGATTGCCATTTAACGCATATCTGTATCAGCAAGATGGTGATACAACTTATGTGGCTGGGTCATGGGCAGTTGCTAATTTTGGTTTTCTTTTTCAGTTTAATACAAACATTGTCTATGAACCTTACTATACAGACGAGGATGTTCTTATAACCTATCAGTCTATTCATGAGTATTGCGATAACTGGGTTGAAAATCTTTACACCTCATTCTCTTTTTATCCAGGATATATTAATGATAACAATAACTTACATATAACTACCAATCTAAGACAAGTTGCTTGGGGGCAGATACAGAAAATGAATTATCCTAATTACTTATCGGCCAATCCTTGGTATTTGGCTTATATACAAAAGCACAACATGACCAGCAGTAATTTCAGCAAAGATAAAGCAATGATTATTTTTAAAAATGAGTTTAAGGACAAAACAGGTATCGATTTTGATCTGATGATTGCAGCTGCATGTCCGGATGATCTGTGTGGGCGTGAAGAGATATACATCAGTCAATATATCGATGAATTGGATATGAGTTCATATGGTACAGAAATAAGAGATTTGTGGAATGCAACAAATATTTATCATTTTGCTAATAATGGCTGGTTGAACAACTGTTTTGATGAACTAAATTGTGCAACTAGTGGTTCAGCGGAGTATGTTATTGGTTCAGGTGCTAGACGTATTATAGTGACTAGATGGGTGACTGAGAATTTCGGTCTACCGCCATCAAAAACCCCAATAGTATATGCAAGAAGGGTTGTCCAAGGTCTACACTACAGTGACATCAGATATGCCATACCTCTTCTAAACGTTATTGATAGAAACAACTTGTCTGTAACCGTTGATAACATAACAAAAGACTCAGCAAGGGTTAATTGGAATTATGAAAACACAAAACCACAGACAAATTATCAAGTAGAATTATCGACAAGTGATACCTTTTCAACAATAATACAGAACAAATCATATTCACCTGTAACGGTTAATACCTTCGATAAATATTTAACAAAAATAAATAATCTACTTAGCATTAAACCAGTAAGTGCCGCAACAACAGTTGATTTAGTTAGAGATGTTACTTTTGATGGTTTATTGGCTTCCACAACATACTATGTAAGAGTAAGAGTTCAAAATTCTGACGGTTGGGGTAATTATGTTCCGGCTTCATTTAAAACACTCGCTGACAACAATACAAATGCCCTCTGTATTTGTTCTGGTAGGGACAAGGTCTGTGTTCAAAACGGAATAACTTCAACAACAACAAATGCGGCAACTTGTAAATTGATGGCTTCCTGTGGTGTTGTAAATAGTGGTACAAACACAATATTTACCATCATCCCAACGAATCTTCTAGGGAATGCCTCATATGTACAAACAAGTGGTGTTACAGCCACAGCTGTTGGAGGTGTGTTTACTGCTACAAAAACAGCTTCTGTGCAATCCATAGCTGTAACCATAATTGATTCACAAGATGGTCAAACCGCCTCAGCCTCATGTTCTATAGACAATACCTTACCACCACTACCACCACTACCACCAGGTGACCCTTTTGATCTACCTATATATGATCCAACTTTACCAAGAGTTATCATCAACAAAACCCCTATAATATCTCTAAACAGTGGTGGTGATTGTAAGATAGATTGGATTTTGGAAAATATACCAGCAACCGTAAGTTGTGTATTGACGAGTACAGATGGAACACCAGACCGAATATTAACAGAATCTGGGTCTCAGACATTTGGTCCACTTACTTCAAATCAAAGATACACTGTCACATGTACCGGAGCTCCTCTTTTACAACCATTATCAGTTTCAACTGTGTGTAGGGTGAATGGTGAGGTACGTGAAAGATAATATATAATTGTAATAAATAAAAAATAACCCGAAAGGGTTGTTTTTATTACTTTGAACTTTTTAAA
>CAIZLB010000037.1 GCA_903933735.1 uncultured bacterium
AAAAAGAAAAAAAAGTTTTGGAAAATTATAAAAATATATTATTAACAGGGTCCAGTGAATCTAATCACGTTAAGCGACACATATTAACAGATGATAGAAAAAGTGTCTTAGGTTTTATGAATGAATTGGAGGATTATACTAAGAATGTTGGATTAACAGATGGTAATAGTTCTTTGATAACATCTGTTGCATCGAGAGAAAATGCGTCCATTACGAAGTATAATGCAGGAGACTTGGTTATTAACATAAAAGTTTCGGGTGATCAGGAAAAAATAGACAGTTTTTTGAATTTGTTGAATAATATACCTTTTGTTTCTTATATTGAAAAAATAGATATTAAGTTTGATTATATAAATAAAAAACATAATGCGAATATAATATTAATAATTTACCAAAAACATGAATCTAAATAAAAATAAGAAAATAAATAAAAAATTTGACCCAACAACTTATTGGTATGTGCTTTTATTGATTATCTTTGTGTTATTCTTGTTGTTGATAGGTTATGGAGTGTTTAGTTTTTTGTATATTAAAAATCAAATATCTGATATGGAGTTAGAATCGACCAATAATAGTCAAAATTCTACCTCAACTGTAAACAATAAGGAGTTTGAGAATATCAATAATTTAAATAAAGTTTTGACAGAGCTTGATAATAAAGAAGCTATATATAACAATCTGTTAAAAATATCTACAAAAGTGTCATCCTCAAGTGTTGCAACTTCGACCGAGTAATGATATATATTATATATTGCTCTTGTAGTTCAATGGATAGAACTGCGGACTTCTAAGCCGTTAATGTAGGTTCGATTCCTACCGAGAGCACAAATTGTTACGATACTTTAGAATTAAAAAATCCGGAGGATTTTTAGGAATCGAAAGGGTTCTCCTATATTTTCGAAGAGCTATGCTCTGAGAAAATAGGAAACCCGTACTGAACCTGTAAGGTTCGATTCCTGACCTTGAGCACCACGAGGGCACTTCTATATTCCTAATTCGCTAACGCTCATAAGGAATATAAGTCGCACCACGAGGGCACTTCTATTTTTGCAAGCAAAAATAAGTCGCACAATTAAAAAACACCGAGAGGTGTTTTTTTTGTGGTCGAGTGCAAAAAAAAGACCCGCGTCGAGTGACGGGGTCGGTATATATCTAGTTTTGAGGTCTGAACGTCACAACTCCTTGAATAGAAGTACGATAGATGAACTATGAAAATCGTTCCTGCGACCAGAAATGACCGTGTGAAAGCCAAAATTAACTTGTGCATGTCGGCACGGAGGAATGCTTATCCTTGGAAAGTCATTTACAGATTTGTCATTTACCATGGATACTATATATCTACCATTATGAGGTGTGAATAGTTCCGGATGTTGATGGTATAGATTCAATAGCCCACTGATTCCTGTGAAAGTACAACCTTGGTCTTCTACGAACTTCACTAAGATTGCTGCTGGGGTAGGTAAGATTATTGGTACCAAAGAGATCTCGTATCTTTGGCCTATGATCAAAGGCCTAGTACCCCGGATATCATCTACGTGAGGTGAAAATAGGTTGAAACTATGGCGGAATCTCATTAGGTATGTCTCTATTCTAGGAAAGACAACCTCTGTGACGGTTATAGGTTCTCCAAGATAGTCGTTAATACTGACGGGTGGTGGTGTGCGCATTGTGTTGTTCGGGTGTTGTTCATGATTTACGAAGTGCTGTATTTTATACGACTACTTGATCGATAAAATACCCATAAAATATAACCTTATTTGATGATATTGTCAATCTATGTATATTTTATCAAAATAAAAACATATAATTAAATAATGTTTAAAAAATCAATACTAATCCTATTTATATTAATATCTTTCAACACAAAAGCTGATGAAAATAGAATATCAGTATTATTTTTAGGAGATATGATGTTCGATAGAGGGGTAGGAACACAGGCTAATAAAAAAGGTTTTGAATATGTGTTCGGACAAAGTACAACAACTATACAAAAACATGATTTAACTATTGCAAACTTAGAAGGACCTGTAACATCATTTAAATCAAAAACTATACTATCTTCAGGTAAGGCTATACCTGGATTTCAATTCACGTTTGCTACAAGTACAGCTAAAGCCTTGAATACAGCAGGTATTGATATTGTTAGTCTTGCCAATAATCATACTATAAACTTTGGTCAAATAGGTTTAGATCAAACAAGACAAAATCTTATAAATAATAATATTAAATATTTTGGTAGTCCCATTAACAACCCAGATTTAACAGCTACGTCTACATGTGTAAGGGGTATATGTGTTGGAATAATAGGTTGGCATGAATTCGGATATAAAAATGATGAATTTATATATAGTAAAATAAAAGAAATGAGATCAAGTGTTGATTATCTTATTGTATTTCCACATTGGGGCATAGAGTATGAATCAAAGCCAAATAAAAAACAGATAAAATTGGCCCATAGTTGGATAGATGCTGGAGCTGATGTTGTCGTAGGTACTCATCCTCATGTTGTTCAGACTGTAGAAAAATATAAAGACAAATATATATTTTATTCATTGGGTAATTTTATTTTCGATCAATATTTTTCATTTGATACAACACATGGTATAGGCGTGTCGGCTAAAATATCTAAAGATAAAGTTGATTATAAGATAATACCTTTTTCAAGTGTGGGGTCCAGGGTGAATGTGTTGAGTGAGTCTGAGACAGGTAAGATTTTTAATAATCTAGTGAAGATTTCTGGAGATTTTGTTAAGGGGATGTATTGACATGTCAAAATGATGGTGTATAAATATTGTGTAATACATTTATACACACATGAAAAAACAAACTAAAAGGTCGTTAATCGCCGAGCTGGTTTCATTTTTGAAAACTCTTAGGTTGGCTCAGTTAAAAGAACTTATCAAAAATATTGAAGATTTTAAATCTTTTGTTATCAACCTTGTAATATCCGATAAAGAAAAGGTATCTCTCCAATGTCTCAAAGACAATGCGAAGGCGTGGGGTTGGCCTAAGGAGCAACAGGATAAGATTGGTGAAAATCTTACAATGATGCCAACACATAAAGATGTATGGTCAAAAATAGACTCTGAACTTCTTGATATCAACCCGTCAAGATTTGGTGAAGCGACTGCTGCCTCAGAGGAGTTTTGGTTCAGTCTTGAGAGTATCGATGTATCATATCGAGTACGGACGGAAAAAGATCTCTTTCCGAATCAAGAATTTGTCGGAATGTCCGTACTGAAAGCGATACGTAAATTTATCAATCTTGTCGATGCACTTAATTGCCGATTAATCGAAGAGACTGGAAAACCTAGATATTATGTGCCAGGATTGGAGACTCAACAATTCTTTCATGATAATGAGGATAAAACAATTTCTTTTATAAATAATGGTAATTGGTATTATTACGCAGGCGCTAGTTTCCGCCACTATAATGGAGGCCTCAGTGTACCTTGTTCATGCAAAGGTTCACGCAAAGGCACTTCATCTTGGAGACGTGGAGGTGACTGTGTCAGCACTTCCTGGGCTTCGGATAATCGCTTCCTTGTCCTAGAGATTATTTGATACTTTAAGCTTATGTAGGACTAGTAACAGGTCAAATATCATCACACCCAGCCCACTTGATTGTGTGGCTGGTTTTTTTATATAAAAAATGCGCAGGGGTTGAGTCCTGCGCAAGTATAATAGGTTTGAAAAATCATACAGACATCGGAGCTTTGATGGCTGGATGATGTGTATAATTGTCGAGTCGAACAAGACTGGTCACATCTTGTGGAGTCATGAGTTTGTCTACGTCGACATCTTCTAGAGATCTTATAGTCGGATTGATCCAAAGGGTAGGAAGTGGATAGGGTTCACGATCAAGCTGCTTTTTGACTGCGTCAAAATGATTTCTATAGATGTGCACATCTCCTAGCGTTAGTATGAGTTCATTAGCAATCAGATCTGTCATCTGTGCTAACAGATGTAATAGCAGTGCGTAAGAAGCGATATTGAACGGTACACCCAGAAACATATCGCAACTCCTTTGACACATATGTAGAGACAGTCTTCCGTTCGTTACATATAATTGAAATTGCATATGACAGGGTGGCAAGGCCATCTGACCCAGTTCACCTGGATTCCAAGCAGTGACGATATGACGACGACCATCGGGATAGTATCTTAGCGTGTCGATAGCATTCTGGAGTTGATCTATCGACCCACCGTCTGTGGTACGCCAATCTCTCCATTGAACACCATAGATACGACCGAGATCGCCTTCATATCTAGCTTTGGGTCCCCAATAATCTGAATTTACATTTGCGGTCCAGATATTGCAACCGAGTCTTTGTAGGACTTTATTGTCGGAGCAGCCTGACATGAAGAAGAATAATTCTGCTGCTACACTCGTGAAGTGAAGCTTCTTGGTAGTGACAGCAGGGAAGCCGTCAGACATCTTGAAACGGAGTTGTTCGGCAAATAAATTCCGTGTTAAACCGTTGCGACCGTTTTTGTCACAACCTGCAGTTAGGATATCTCTCAGTAGTTCTTGATATTTGTGCATACATATATATTTATATACTGATGATTTTTTATGTCAATGGGGGAATATTGGCGAGGTTTATAAAAACTGATATCATGTAAATATATGAAAAATTTCAATCCTGAGAGAATAATTGGTGGAACTGACAGTCAGAAAGAAGGCTTTAAGGTTACTCTAGAACAGGCAGCTAAAAAAAGTGGAGAAGAACTGTTTGGTGAATTATTGCTGGAACCGACACCTGAAGAAAAATTAGCTATTGCAACTGCGGTTGAATATGTAAATAGAATATCAAAAAAATATGGAGCCGAACATGAAATGGATGAAAACAGGATATTTTTATTAGAAAAAGATGGTATAAGTTCTTCAACCAACGGAAGGCTTAATCATGGTATGTGTGATTTATTGCATAAATGTGTTGCTGTAGATGAATCATTGTCAAATGCGATTCTATCTACTAATATTGTTCATGAAGGTTTTCACATCACCTCTTATCATTCGTTTCAGATAATGGAGGATAATGTCGAGACTCTGTATAGAGGTGGTATAAGTATGGTTGATAGAAAAGATAAAGGTATTTATCTTGCGAAAGCTGAAGAGGCGATAATAGCAACATTATCTCAAAACTTTTTTGAAGAAGTTATATGTAAGGATCCTTTTTATGCTGAGGAAATAAGAAAGACTTTAGAAGTTAAGACTTGGCTGATAAATTTTGCCTCCGAAAGTAAGAGTCTGAACGAAGAAGGTAGGAAGAGATTATTGGATATATTTAAGGAAATCAGATTATTACCAGATGTAGATTCTGTTTATTTCAATTTATTAGAAAATAATGAAAAAGGAGACTTGTATAAATTTGGATATTTTACAGGGTATTTTGAAGAAAAATTGAGTGAGACTCTACATGAAAGAGCGGAAGAAAGAAAAGTATTCAATGAGGTGCTAGATAGATTGGTGGTTGATTCTAAAGGAGTGTTGGGAACAAAAGAAGAATTATTTGATCATTTCGCTCGAGCCCATTTTACAGGCAATTATTTTCCACTGGCAAGATTGATAGATGGTGCATTGGAAAAAGGTTCTTTTAGAAAGGTGGCTATAGAGTTGGGGAATATGTATACTGAAACAGAATAGGACTTGAGGCTTACAGCCTCAGTACACCTTTGCAATTTTCTCGGAATAAAATTCCTCGAAAATATAGCAAAGTTTTTCAAGTCCCTCCCAAAAGTGCCGTCTGGCGCTTTTTATCGCTTCAAAAGAAAAAGCCCCTAATGGGACTTTTTCGTTTTGTGCGCGATGAGGGACTTGAACCCCCGACCTTCTCAGTGTAAATGAGTTGCTCTACCAACTGAGCTAATCGCGCTCTATCTGTGTAAAATAATATATCATATTATTATTTGATATACAAATCCAAGTATAGTAATCTTATACTATGCGCAGGTGGCGAAACGGTAGACGCACTACCTTGAGGTGGTAGCGCCCGCAAGGGTGTGGGAGTTCAAATCTCCCCCCGCGCACATGAAAAAAAAAGAAGAATTAGTACAAGATAAAAAATATACTTTAGGCAAAAGAGTTTTTTGGTTTTTGTTATTCAAACATAATAAGAAATTCATGGTATTTATTGTATGTTTGTTGGTTATGATTTATTTTGTAAATACAGACGCTTTTAATAACTGGTTAATCACCATGAATACACTCATCACTCCAGGTATGTTAAATCTTTGGATAATATCTTTATCTTTCAGTGTGTTGATTTTAATATTTCTAAGTACTTTTGAAAGATACATACAACATCGTTTTATTCTTGGTGAACATTCTTTTCATATCAGAAAAGGTATATTTATGATAAAAGAAAAAGTTATACCATATAGACACATACAAAACGTAGACATAGAACAACCTTATCATTATAGAATATTAGGTTTGGCAAAATTAAACATCACTACTGCCAGATTAGATAATTTCGAAGATGAAAAGACTAACCTCATTCCTTTTATAGATAAAAATATGGCTAGAAAATTATCAGACTTTTTGATACAACAAGGTGTAAAAAGTCATAACAGCTTAGAATAATATTATGTCAGAATTTTTAATTGAACTTGCAATACGTATATCAGATATATTTTCACCAGAGTCTACGGTATTTTTAAGTGTGATCTTAATAATCTTATCAGTTTTCTATTTGAAAATAAAAAAAATAAAATACAAAGAAATTATAAGTGTTAATTGTCCAAATAATATAAAAGGAATATTGATGATATCTATATCAGTATTCATTGCAACTGTTTTGTCACAGTTAATAAAATTCATTTTTAAAATACCAAGACCGGCAAATATGTTGATTCCTGAAAATGGTTATACTTTTCCAAGCGGTCATGCTACATTGGCTTTTGCTGTATCCTCGATATGTATATTTTTGATGTTTAAATATTTTAAAAATTATAAGAAATATATAAACTACTTATATACAATCATTTTCATCCTAACGGCTTTATTAATTGCTACATCAAGAGTGGTATTACATGTTCATAGACCTATAGATGTTATAGTTGGGGCATTGGTCGGTATACTGTCTACATTTTTATCAATTAAAATATATTATAATATAACAAGATATGTCGATAAAAAGATTTATAAATAGTTTCAAATATGCTTACTGGGGTTTGAAGAAAGTTTTCATTGAAGAACAAAATTTTCAAATGCATACTTTGTCAGCTATTGTTGTTTTAATACTGTCTGTATTCGTTTTTAATTTTTCATATATAGAATTAGCAATAACTCTTATCTGTATAGCCTTGGTTTTGACTGCTGAGATTATTAATACCGCCATAGAAAACACCTGGGATCATCTCGAGCCAAATCATCATCCTGTTGTAAAATCTGTAAAAGATATGATGGCCGGTACAGTTATGCTGGTTTCTATTTTCTCTACTGTCATATGGGTGATTATTATTATTCATCATTTTTAGGGTTTTTTGATGTTGTGGTAATTGTTACTCAGATGGTATAATACCCGTATGAATACTATGCAACAAAATTTTACGGATTTAATACAATCCAGTAATTTAAGAAAAAATTTATTTACTTTGATTTTGATATTTGTAGCTTTGTTTTTGATTGTAGAAACAGTTTTAACTTATAAAGAAGCTGTAGATTATAAAAACATAAACAATGTAAGTTATATAAGTGTAAGCGGTAAATCTGAGATTTATACGAAACCAGATACTTTAACTTTTAATATAAATATAAATGAAGAAGGTAAAGATAATGCTGAAGCAACTAAAAAAGTAGCCGAGAAAGAGAAAAAGGCTATAGAGATATTAAAAGCCAATGGTGTAAAAGAAGAAAATATTAAACTACAAGGATATAGTACTCAAGATAAATATGAGAATGTAACACAACCTTGTGCATACCCAACTTTATCACCAGACTCAAGGATGCAACCTATGATAGCCCGACCTTGTGAAAATACTAATTCAAAGATAGTAGGGCAAACTATAACTGAAACTATGGAAGTTAAGATTCGTGATATCGATACAAATGCGACTGCTGAGATAAGAACAAAAATTATGAGTGAATTATCTGCTCAAAATATAAAAGCAGATGGATTTACTTTCATAGTTTATGATGTTGATACTATCAAGAAACAGATGAGAGAAAAAGCTATAGCAAATGCTAAAGTAGATGCTAAAAAACTAGCCAAAGAATTAGGCGTTAGATTGGATGAATTATCAAGCTTTTCAGATAATAATGGTATGTATCCAATGTATGGTATGGGAGGTGATGCTATGATGAGTAAAAGTTCTATAGAAACACAGGCTCCTACAGCTCCTGAGTTAACTCCGGGACAACAAAAGATCACTTCAAATGTCACATTGACATACTCTATCAAATAAGATAATATAATAACTATGTTTAAAGCGCTCCAAAAGAGCGTTTTAAATTTGAAAAATAATTAATATCTAATATAATACTAATATGTCTATAATATCTCATATAAAAGAAGTTAAAGCCGAAACTAAAAATATAAAATGGCCAACAAAGAAACAGGTCATTAATTACACTATTATAGTTATAGTGCTATCTATATTATTAGCTGCATATGTCGGAGCACTTGATGCTCTATTTGCAAAATTATTATCAATAATAATCTAATCTAATTTAAAATAAAAAAATGGCAAAACAAGTTGAAAAAGATAGAAATTGGTATGCTGTACAAACATATTCTGGATATGAAAATGCTGTTGTTCGTAATTTAAAACAGCGTATAGAATCCCTTGGTCTCGAAGATAAAATCTTCAATGTCTTAATACCAACAAAAAAAGTTATCAAAATAAAATCTGGCAAGAGAATAGAAGAGGATGAAAAGATTTATCCAGGTTATGTATTGGTGGAGATGATTGTAAACGACGAAACATGGTTTAATGTTAGAAACACTCCTCGTGTTACAGGTTTCGTTGGATCAGGAAATATCCCTGTACCTGTTACAGATACTGAGTTGGCAGATATATTTGCTAATATGAAAGGAGACAACGCTATACATCATCTAGATGTCAATGTCGATGAGTATGTATACATAGTAGATGGTCCATTTAAAGACTCAGAAGGTAAAGTATCACGTATTGATCAAGAGAAAGGAAAGCTTGTGGTACTCGTTTCTATGTTCGATCGAGAGATACCGGTAGAGTTAGACTTCTTGCAAGTAAAGAAAAAATAAGTTATTATCAAACCTACAACAAAATAAACTAAAAATATGGCTAAAAAAGTAACAAAAATAATCAAATTACAGATCGCTGCTGCGAAAGCAACACCAGCACCACCTATAGGTACAGCTCTTGGACCTGCAGGTGTTAATATAGGTGATTTCGTAAAGAAGTTCAACGACGCTACACAGGCTATGATTGGGAATACTATCCCTGTAGTTATAAGTGTATACGATGATAGAACTTTTGACTTTATCATGAAAACACCTCCTGCAGCTGAGATGGTTAAAAAGACTATAGGTATAGAGACAGGTTCAGGTGCTCCAAACTCTAAAAAAGTAGGTAAGATTACAAAAAAACAAGTAGAAGAGATTGCTGCAAGAAAGATGGTCGATATGAATGCTTTCGATCTAAAAGGTGCGGTTAAGATGATAGAAGGAACATGTAGGTCACTAGGGGTAGAGGTTGTAGACTAATTTTAATAAAAATATAGAAAGTAAAAAAACGTGAGTCCTGGTGGGGCTCACGTTTTTTGCACTATATTTGATAGGTTCTTCAGGTCCGCCGACGCTGGCAGGACAAGAGACCGAGAGCTCCGATGAGCAAGAAAGAGGATGGGACCTCGGGGATAACGATCTGGGCAATAGGGGTAGCCGGGATATTGGAACCCCAACGGAATGATCCAGCGGTATAGTCACCGTTGACGTCGTAAGCGATGAAGTCCGCCGCGAACTTCAATGGCGCGTAATCATACGCTGCTGGGTTGAGTTTTATTTCCAATACCTTAAACCAGCCGTTCACTATGGGTGGCAGGTTTTTACCCTGATTGATTAGGTTAAAACCCGGCGTCTGGTATGGGGGGTTGTTGTTTGTGTAGCTGGACAGATCCATATAGGAACCTACTGCCAGTTGCCCCATGCCGTAGGTGGAAAAGCAGATCTTCGCAGTCTTGCCGAGAGTTCGGCACTCGAATACTAGGTCTTGACCTGCGTACTCAGACCATCCTGTGGCACTACCCTGAGGGCCGACTGTGTAGTCGTAGATAAGGCCTTGGCTCACGTACCCTGGGCCTCCGAAGGTCAGTACAGTTGCAGCCGGAGCTGTAACAGCTGTTGAAATTAAACTCAATGCTAATGTTCCGATTTTTATCGTGTTCATTGTACTTGATTGGTTGGTGTCTGATTTGTTGGTGTTTGCTACTTAGCATCTTTATTAAATCATTTTATGAAAATAAAGTCAAATTTAAAATTATGGTATAATCCAAGATATGACAAAAACTACTAAAAAACCAATAAAACCAACAGGGGATAATAGACCGTCTTGGGATGAATATTTTATGGAATTAGTTGATACTATAGGCCATAGGGCAACATGCAATCGGGGAAGATCTGGTTGTGTGATAGTCAAAGATAAGCGTATATTGACTACTGGATACGTTGGCTCTCCTGTTGGTATAAAACATTGTGATGAAGTAGGTCATGAGATGAGTAAGGTGACTCATGAAGATGGAAGTGTTAGTCAGCATTGTATAAGAACAATACATGCAGAACAAAATGCAATAGTTCAGGCAGCGAAAGTGGGCATAGCTCTTGAAGGAGCAACTATATATTGCAATATGACACCATGTTATGTGTGTGCCAAAATGATTATCAATGTAGGAATAAAGAGGGTGGTAGCAAGGGCTGATTATCATGCTACGTCTCAAACCAAAAGAGTATTTAAAGAGGCGAGAATAAAATTTGAAATATTAGATAAAAAAATTGTTCCATATGATAATCAATAATTAAATTATTTAAAAATATGCAATTAAAATTTAAAAAACTACATAAAGATGCGAAGATTCCAAGTTATGCATATAAGGGTGATGCGGGTATGGATTTATATGTTCCAGAGGTTACTATGATAAAAGTTGGTGAGAGAAAAACTATACCACTCGGTATATCTATGGAAATACCTGAAGGATATGTAGGACTTATGTTTGATAAAAGTTCTCTATCACATAAACATGGATTAAAAACTTATGGCAATGTCATTGATTCAGGTTATAGAGGAGAAATACATGTCGGTATAATGAATCATTCAGATAAAGATTACGAACTTAAGACAGGAGATAAAATAATACAGATGTTAATAATGCCTGTATTTCAAGTTGAAATATTGGAAGTTAATGAACTTTCAGAATCTGATAGGAGTAAAGGTGGTTTTGGTAGTAGTGGATTAATATAGGCTTTCAGATTGCTCTCGTGCCGTTTTTGAGTATGATGTAGTTTAGAAAGAACTAATGCATGAACATCTACATCTTCGAAGGTATCGACGGGGCAGGCAAGAGTACTGCGATTATGGCTGTTGAAAAGTTTCTTAAAGATAAGAGGGTTTTACGGCTCAAAGAGCCGGACGGTTTTTTCCATCACATATTGGCCAAAGCGGCAGCGACTAATAATGTCTCACCAATGGATGAATACATAACTTTCTGGCTGAATCGTTTTGATCTATGGATGAATAAAATACTTCCTGAGGTTGATAGTCTAGATGTTGTAATCATTATCGATAGATCTTTTGCTTCAACCTTTGCTTATCAGATAGAGGGACGAGGTTTATTGGAATATGAGAAGTCATTTTTCTTTTGGAAAAAACAACTAATCAGTCTTCTTGACAGAAAAAATGTCCAAATACACCATATCTACCTGAGAGTCAGTGTAGAGATTGGTTTATCCAGAGTTGGTGTGCGTATACCTAATCAAAATGATTTGACTCAATTTGAAAGGAGAGATAATTTACAGCGAGTTAAAGCTGGCTTTGATCTATTTTACGGACCGGGATATAAGGATAGCTTTTCACCCATAGAACATATACATATTATAGATGCGAGCAAGACTCAAGAAGAAGTTATAGCTCAGATTAGAGCAGAGATTGCACTTTGATATTTTGTTTGATTTTTTATTCCGCCGAAATGTGATTCACAGCTCGGCGGTTTTCTGTTATATTGAAAAAGTAAGAAAATTAAACAACGTAATCAAAACAAATATGAAAACAAGTTTACTCTATAAATTAAATATAGTTGACCCATCAGTTATTCCAGACTTGATCAGTATGGCGGCAGATATGGGTTTGAAAATCAGAATTGTCACTTTAACAGGTGGTCCATGTGCTGGTAAGAGTGATTCATTAATCCATCTCGAGGGGGCTTTTATTAAACGAGGCTATCAAGTGATTGTGTTACCTGAAGCTCCTACCATTATTAGAAATCAAGGTTTTAGAGCTGAACAAGGGGTTTATCCCAATGGTGTGTGTCAGAGAATGATGATTTTACAAAATGAATCATTTCTGATTAATGCTATTATTGCTGCGATTCATTCGCATATTCCAGGCACAGTGACAAACATGTTAATTATACGCGACAGGAACTCTATAGATTGTGCAGCGTATGTGCCCAGCGTTGCATCATTTGAGGCGATGTTGTCAGATATGAATATATCAGTAGCACATATTTGTCATTCTGATGTTACTGTATTCCTCCGTTCATTGGCTGTCGATAAGTCACGTCTCTATAAAAGATTTGCTAGGGATAATAGGATTAGATTTGAGACTGTCGATCAGGCTATTGAGGCTGATGAAAGATTGTTAAGTATTCACGCGAAGTATTCTCATCCTCATGTGGTCAATAATAGATTTAGAAGTTTTAAGCATAAAATAAAGAGGGTTATAGAAATTATCCTCGATGCTTTAGGTGAACCTAAGCTTGAAAAAGAGCTATCATTTATAGTAAGAGGAGATGCTGAATCTATTTTGGAAAGACTTGGTATTTCTCGAGATTCATTTGTCGATATACATCAGTTTTATACAGCAGACGGATCAAGATATCGTCGTATAACTTATCCTGGCGGTATTCATAGATCTTACATTCAGGCCATAAAGATTGATACCGACAAGCCTGATACTCGCATTGAGATTGAAAGTCATGTCATGGCCTTAGAATTTGTCAATGCTTCCAACCATATCAATAAGGACTCAACACCGGTGGACAAGAGGAGGTATTTCAGTTTTATTGATAATGGTTATACCTGCTTCATTCTCGAGGTTGATGTTTTTGCATCTGGTCTACCGAGAGGTTATATTCGCGTAGAAGTCGAATATGGACTGCGTAAACCAAATATCTCTTCCTTACTTGATGGTCTGGAATATGTTGATGTCACTGGGCGTAAGGATTGTTCCAATCGATCTATCGCCTTCGGTACTTTTCCGACTGATTTATTTGGTTAATTTATTTTGATTTTGCTTTGAACCCGTTTCAGCACTGTACTGGAACGGGTTTTATTATTCAATTCCATTTTATAAGCTTTTTTGCTATATTAAAACCATATGTTGCAAATCGCTGAAATTATAAAAAAACATTGTATTTCATACTTAAAAATAAACAATATCGAGGATATTGTTATAGAAAGTGTACGTTTTACTGTTGATATCAATAAAGATATAGACAGAGGTGATCTATATACCAACTTTGCTTTGGTATCGTCTAAGATTTTAAAACAAGATCCAACAGCTATTGCGGTCAATCTTGCGCAATATTTGGATAAAGAGCTAGATAAAAATATTTTCAAAAAAATAGAAGCTATAGATAATTATGTAAACTTTTATTTAGTAGATGAATTCGTATCAGAAGATAGTGAAAATATTTATCATAAAGATTTTGATTCCAAAAAGATTGCATATGAATACACTGATCCAAATCCCATGAAAGAATTTCATATCGGTCATCTTATGTCTAATACTATAGGGGAGACTCTTTCTCGTATAGCCCAGATGGCCGGAGCTGATATAAAGAGATATTCATATCAAGGTGATGCGGGACGGCATTTAGCTGTTACTATGTGGGGACTTCGATTCATGGAAACACCTTGGCCTGATGCTGATAACATATCTATAACAGATAAAGTAAAATTCTTAGGACAAGCTTATGTTATGGGTAATAAAAAGTTGTCTGAATCTAAAGAAAAAGGTGAAGATTCTGATGAATATAAACAATATATGCAAGAGATAGAGGTGATGAATCAGAAGATATATGATAGATCCGATGAAGAGGTGAATATTATATATGATCAAGGACGAGAATGGAGTTTGGAAAAGTTCGAAGAATTATATAATATTTTAGGTACTAAGTTTGATTATTATTTCTTTGAAAGTAAAAGTGCTCCTGTTGGATTGCAAATAGTAAAAGATGATTTAGAAAAAGAAAATTCTATTTTTGCAAAAGGGGACAATGATACTGTCATATTCAAAGGTGAAGATCATGGTCTGCATACTCGTGTCTTTGTAACTTCAAAAGGTATACCAACATACGAAGCTAAAGAGATCGGTTTAGCTAAGATAAAATACGATGTATGGAATTTTGATAAAAGTATTGTTATAACAGCCAATGAACAAAATGAAGTATTTAAAGTAACTAATAAAGTTATATCACTCTTGATTCCAGATATAGGCCCTAAGATGTCACATATAAGTCATGGTATGATGCGTTTTGTCGGTGAGAAGATGAGTTCAAGAACAGGGAAAGTTATCGCAGGGGATGAACTTGTGGAAGATATGATGAATGCCTCATATGAGAAAATGAAAGACCGCGACATGGAAGAAGGTGATAAAAAACAGATATCTCAAGATGTTGCAGTAGCTGCAATAAAGTTTAGTATCTTAAAACAGAATTTTAAAAAGGATATTATCTTCGATAAAGAAAAATCATTATCACTTGAGGGGGACTCAGGTCCATATATACAATATGCGGTTGTTCGTATAAATTCTATTTTAAAAAAGACAGAAGGTTTAGAGATAGCGAAAACAGAAAGAGAATTATCAAAAGAAACCGAGAATCTAAACAGAACATTATGGCGATATAATCATATGTGTTTTAAGGCTATAGATGAGATGGCTCCACAATATATAGCACAGTATCTTATAGATCTAGCGTCTCGTTTTAATACTTTTTATAATAAAAATAAGATTATAGAGGGTGATAAAGTTGATAAAGGTTTGTTGGAGTTATGTGTCAAAACTAAGGATATATTGACTAGGGGTTTGGATACTCTGGGGATTAGGGTGGTAGAGAGGATGTAGGGGTTAGTTCATAGTAGACTGTGAACTATGAACCATGAATTATGAAAGAGTTTTTTCATTTTCAAAAAACATGCTAAACTGGGCTCATGACATCAATAGAAGAAATCCGCGATCAGCGTATAGAAAAAGTTAAAACCTTAGCCTCAAAGGGAATAGAATCATTTCCTGTAGTTTCCTATATAAACACCACCAATAAACATTTTAATGATAATTTTAAAGAATTATTAGACTCACAAAAAGAGATAATAGTTGGTGGACGTATTCTATCTATACGAGGGCAAGGTAAAGTAGGTTTTGTTGATGTACTCGATGGAACAGGAAACAAAGTACAATGTTTTCTTTCTCTAGAAAATATGGGTGCTGACAATATAAAATATTTTTTCGACTATATAGACAACGGTGACTTTATAGAGTTCACTGGTGTAGCCTATATCACACAACGTGGTGCCAACGCACTATCTGTTACATCATGGAGACTATTATCAAAGAGTTTAAGGCCTATGCCTGATTCTTGGTTTGGTTTAGAGGATGAAGATGAGAGGTTTCGAAAAAGATATATTGATATGGTCTTGAATCCAGAACTTAGAGATATGATAAAGAGAAGATCTCTGTTTTGGAATACAATGAGAAGTTTTTTGCTTAAGAGAGATTATGTAGAAGTTGAAACACCAGTACTCGAAAACACAACAGGAGGCGCCGATGCTAGACCTTTTGAAACTCATCACAATGCACTTGATATGGATATTTATCTTCGTATCTCAGCAGGTGAATTATGGCAAAAGAGATTGTTGGTTGGAGGTTTACCAAAAGTCTTTGAAATAGGCCGTATTTTTAGAAATGAAGGTATGTCGGCAGAACATGCACAAGATTATACTCAGATAGAATTTTATGAAGCTTATAGTGATTTTGATAAAGGTATGAAGATGGTTAAAGAGATGTATATACAGATTGCAGAAGAAGTTTATGGAAAAACCCAATTCGAAAATAAAGGCCTCACTTTCGATCTAAAAGACGAATGGCAGATTTTCGATTTTTCAAAAATAATAAAAGAAAATTATAATATAGATGTACATAATACTTCTGTAGAAGAGATAGAATCTGAACTTAAAAAAGCTGAGATAGAATACGATAAAAAAACTTTATCTCTAGAGAGAGGGGTTGATATTTTATGGAAGAAAATAAGAAAAACTTTATCTGGTCCAGGTTTTCTTATCGGTATACCAGTGTATCTTGAAACTTTGGCTAAGAAGTCAAGGGTTGACAATAGGGTGGTAGAGAGATTCCAGATTATTCTTGCAGGATCTGAAGTGGGTAAAGGTTTTTCAGAGTTAAATGATCCTATAGATCAAGAGGAAAGATTTAGAATACAACAAGCACTTCGTGATGCTGGAGATGATGAGGCTCAGATGGCGGATATGGATTATGTAGAGGCGATGGAATACGGTATGCCACCAGCTTTTGGTTTCGGTATATCAGAAAGATTATTCAGTTTCCTTGAAGGAAAGACAGTTCGCGAGGCTCAGATATTTCCGTTGATGAAGAAAAGATAAAGTCATTAAAACACAACATGATATTTTTGTCTTTGATATTATATTTTCATGGAACAAAATTTAACAATATTTGAAAATAATAATATAAGAAGAGTCTATGATGAAAAGTCAGGGAAGTGGTATTTTTCTGTGGTTGATATTATAAGCATTTTAATAGAAAAGGACTTTCAAACAAGTAGAAAGTATTGGAAAGTATTAAAAGGGCGTTTAAATAAAGAAGATGATGGTCAGTTGGTAACAAAATGTTACCAACTGAAAATGTTAGCTTCTGATGGTAAAACTTATTTAACCGACTCTATGGATGTCGAATCATTACTTCGTCTTATTCAATCTGTACCATCACCGAAAGCCGAACCTATAAAACTTTGGCTTGCTAAGGTTGGTTATGAACGTATGCAAGAGACTATTGATCCTGAGTTGTCTATAAATAGAGCTCGTAAAAATTGGAAAAATGGTGGTAGAAGTGATAAGTGGATACAGCAACGTATGTTCGGTCAAGAAACTAGAAACAAATTGACCGATTATTGGTCAAATAATGAAGTTAGGGAAGGTAAAGAGTTTGCGATATTGACCAATATGATTCATCAAGAGTGGTCAGATGTGTCAGTTAAAGATCATAAGAGTATTAAAGGGTTAAAAAAACAAAACCTCAGAGATCATATGTCAGAAGCAGAACTTATATTTACAGCATTGGCTGAACTTTCAACCAGACAGATTGCGGAGACGTTAGAATCAAAAGGTTTGGAGGAGAATAAGGTACCCGCTAAAGAGGGTGGTAAGATATCAAAACAGGCTAGAATATCTCTCGAAAAAAAGACAGGTAAAAAAGTCGTCACCGGTAATAACTATTTATTAAATAAATAATGTTATAATACAAACATAATCAAATTAACAATAAAATCAAAATAAAAATATGTCATCAATAATACCAATAATTATATTTATATTATTAATCTCAATACGTCAGGTTAATCAATATGAAAAAGGATTAAAATTCATGTTTGGAAAATTTCATAAAACCATGAACCCAGGTTGGAGAATAGTCCTACCCATAATACAATCATATCAAAAAGTAGATCTTAGAACTAAAGCTGTCGACGTCCCAGATCAAAACGCGATAACAAAAGACAATGTTCCCGTGAATGTAAACGCTGTTATATATTATAAAGTGGCCGATGCAGAAAAAGCTATACTTGAGATAGAAAACTTCAGATATGCCATCATGCAATATGCACAAACAACTATGAGAAATGTTGTAGGTGAAGTCACTCTGGATGAACTTTTGGCATCAAGAGATAAGGTTGCTGATCGTATAGAGGTACTTGTCGAAACCGTGAGTAAGTCATGGGGACTTGAAGTTTCTTCGGTTGAATTGAAAGATGTAAAACTTCCAGAAAACATGGAAAGAACTATTGCAAAGCAGGCTGAAGCAGAAAGAGAGAAAAGAGCAGTTATAATTACTTCAGAAGGTGAACTTGCTGCGTCAGCCAATATGTCAGAAGCTGCGAGAGTGTTATCGTCAACACCTGGAGCATTACACCTTAGAACACTTCAATCTATAAATGATATAGCTTCAGATCAATCAAATACTGTAGTATTTACAGTACCACTTGAGATCATGCAAGCATTTACAGGTTTTATGAAGAAAGGAGAATAGTTAAACCCTACATTCAATATAAAATCCCGGCCATAAAAAGCTGGGATTTTAACTTTATAAAACCTGAAAATAATGTATAATCCAATACATGAAAACCCCAAATGAGCGTGAGTCAGCTATACTAAAATATTGGCAGGACAATAATATTTTTCAAAAAACCCTTGATAAAAATAAAGATAAGGAGTCTTTTAGATATTATGATGGACCACCATATGCTACAGGTTTACCTCATTTTGGTAGTGTTTTACCTTCAGCTATAAAAGATATGTTCCCAAGATATAAGACTATGAGGGGTTATGATGTACCACGTTCATGGGGTTGGGATTGTCATGGTTTACCTGTTGAAAATCTGGCTGAAAAGATACTCGGTTTTAAAGGAAAAAAAGATATCGAAGAATCGGGGATAAAAAAATTTAACGAAACCGCCAGAAGTACAGTTTTTAAGTTTAGGGAGGATTGGAAAAAAGTTATACCAAGGCTTGGCCGTTGGGCTGATATGGACCATGATTATAGAACACTTGACGCTACCTTTATGGAGTCAAATCTTTGGGCTTTTAAACAACTTTGGAATAAGGATCTTGTATATGAAGGTTATAAAGTTATGCCATGGTGTCCACATTGTGAGACTGTGTTATCAAATTATGAGGTAACCGAGGGCTATAAAGAGATATTTGACCTATCTGCCTATGTATATTTTCGTATAGATGAAGGAGAGTACAAAGATACATTCATGATTGCTTGGACTACAACCCCTTGGACCTTACCTGGTAACATAGCCTTGGCTGTCAACAAAGATTTTTCATATCTATTATTAGATACCGGATCAAAAAAAATAATCGTTCTGAAATCATCATTGGATAAAGTGAACACTTTTAAAAAAGAAGGGGAGACATTTTCTATAATAAAAGAAATAAAAGGAGAAGAACTTTTAGGTTTGTCATATAAACCTTTGTTTGATTATTATCAAGATTTAAAAACAGATAAAACTTGGAAAATATATCATGGTGATTTCGTTACAGATACTGACGGTACAGGTATTGTTCATATCGCTCCAGCTTTTGGTGATGATGATATGAAATTATCTCAAAGAGAAGATTTGCCGGTTATTAAACATGTTAATCTACATGGTGATTTTATGTCTGAAGTCAAAGATTTTACAGGTCAAGTAAAGCCTAAGGATGATCATTCTAAAGCTGATATTGAAGTTATAAAATATTTAGCTCACAATGATTTGTTGTTTGCCAAAGAAAAATATACTCATACCTATCCTCATTGTTGGAGATGTAAAACACCTTTACTTAACTATGCAACATCATCATGGTTTATAAAAACTACAGCAGTTAGGGATAGGATGATAGAGGTCAATAACACTATTAACTGGTATCCTGATGAGATTGGTCATAAAAGATTGCAATCATGGCTTGAGAACAATAGAGATTGGGCTGTATCACGCAGTCGTTATTGGGGTACGCCTTTACCTGTATGGAAAAGTGAAAATGAAGAAAGTCAGAACAAATACATATGCTTAGGTGGTGTTGATGAAATAAAAAACAAAACTAGAAAAAATACATACACAGCTTTTAGACATGGTGAAGCAACTCATCTAATAGAAAATGTTATGAGTTCCGGTGAGGAATTTTCTAAAAAACATCATTTAACTGAAAAGGGTAAAGAGGATGTTAGATTGTCAGTCGAGAAAATGATACTCGAGAATAATATACCCGATATCATCTATACATCACCTATAGTTCGTACAATAGAAACTGCTGAAATAATAAAAAATACAATCAAAGAAAAAACAGGAAAAGATATAGAGATAAAAGTAGATGATAGATTGAAAGAAGAACAGTTCGGTGATATGGACGGACAAAGTATAGAAATACATAACGCTTACAGGGTCACAACTGAAGAAAAGGTTTCCAAAAAATTTCCAAATGGAGATTGCTTTTTAGATATAAAAAATAGAGTCGCTGATTTTATTTATGATATAGATAAAACACATGAAGATAAAAATATATTAATAGTATCTCATCAAGGTCTTATACACGCATTGTATTTTGTCACAAGGGGGGATAATACTGATCAAATAATTAATAATTATGAATCTTTTGGTTTAATCAAAACATCCGAATATATCAACATTGATTTTGCAAATATACCCCACAATGATAACTTCGAACTAGATTTTCATCGTCCTTATATAGATGAGATTAGTTTTAAAGAGAACGGAGAGGTATATAAAAGACTAACTGAAGTTTTAGATGTTTGGTATGATGCCGGATCAATGCCTTTTTCTTCTGTACATTTTCCATTTGATTTTGATGATGTTGCACAAAAAGATTTCGCTAAAAATGTAACTGTTGATTTTGTGGCTGAGAGTTTGGATCAAACTCGTGGTTGGTTTTACTATATGTTATTTATGTCTGTAGCTTTGTTTGATAAAGCTCCTTTCAAAAATGTGATGGTTGGTGGTATGGTTTTGGCTGAGGATGGTAAAAAGATGAGTAAAAGTCTTGGTAATTATCCAGACTTATTGCCGGTAGTTGAAGAATTTGGAGCTGATTCACTTCGATATTTTTTGCTTTCATCTCCAGTTACCCGTGCTGAAGAGTATGCATTTTCGCAGAAGATGTTGAATGAGATAAATAATAAATTTTTCAACAAGATCTCAAACGTTATTTCATTCTTGGAGATGTATGGTGTTCAAGATTTAAATATTGATATTGATAAAGATTTTTCAAATGAGAATGAGTTAGATCAGTGGATAAATATAAAGTTAAATAATCTAATAAAAGATATAACAGAAAATCTAGATAATTATCAAATAGATAGAGCCGCTCGTCCTATAATAGATTTTGTCGAAGATTTATCTACTTGGTATCTACGTCGTTGTCGTGATCGTTTCAAGGATATAGATGAAGCCGGAAAAGTAACTAAAAATCTTCTTATAGTTTTGATAAAACTATCAAAAATTATAGCACCGTTCACACCTTTTATGGCTGAAGAGATTTATTTATTCGTTAAATCATTTTCAAATAAAAATAATAATTTTCTAGAATCAGTTCATCTTGAAAATTGGCCAAATATAAAAGTTATAAAAGATGTAGAGGTATTAGATAAGATGTCCCAAACTCGCCTTGTCATAGAGCAAGGATTAGCTCTTCGTAATAAATATAATCTTAAAGTTAGACAGCCTTTGGAATCTATTTCGGTTAATAAATATTTGATTTCGAATATATATCAAGACATCATAAAAGATGAATTAAATATTAAAAATATATTGGAAGTTGAAGTAGGGGAGGAATTTGTTCTCGATATAAATATAACTGAGGAGTTAAGGCTTGAAGGTATTGTTAGGGATATGATACGTGAAATACAGTCTAAGAGAAAAGATCTTAAACTTATACCAACTGATAAAATAAGTTTGATTATTAAAAATAAAGACAATATCTCTTCATATATAGATATGATCAAAAATGCTGTAAACTCAGATACTGTAGAATTTATAAATTCTGATACCGATGAAATTGTTGTAAATAAAGTGTAAATATATGGTCTACACTATATACGAGACAAATTGTATTGTGTTTGATTTAAAGAATCTACAAGAAGATGATTGCCTGATAAGGGCTTTTTCTGATAAATTCGGTGTGATAAATATCATAGCTAAAAGTTTTAGAAAATCTCAATCTAAACTGAAGGCTAATATTAAAGCTTTCTCTGTTAATAAGATCGCTATAGTTCGCGGTCGCGAGTTTTTTAGATTAACTGATGTTAATCACATATTTTCATTTTCTAACTCCAAAAGCTTGGTAAGTTTTTTGAGATTAGCCGAGAGTTTGTTTTTTAATGATGAAAGAGATTATTTTGATGAAATAAATAATCAAGTCTATAATATGATTATTCATTTATGTAAGTTTATAATCTATTTGATTAAAAATAATAAAAAAGATTCTATTGAAATAGTGAATATGTTTTTTATTATCTATGTTAGAAGTCTACAAGGTTTTGTAGTTAAGTTCGATATTGAAGAGATGACCGCACTCAAAGATAATGATTTGTTTATATGGTTCGAAAAAGAATCATCTAATATAAGAAATACTAATAAAAAAATAATACTCTAATCTTGTGTCATGACCAATATAAGTTTACAATATTGTTATGAACAGTCCAAATGATGAAGAGTTAAATAAAATCAATAGATTGAGACAGAAACTTTATGCCAGGTCTTTAACTGATAATGCCTCTAAACTTAATATGTTGCACAAACATAATCTAGATGTTCCTTCATCTTGGGAAGATAAGTCTGATAGTATTAAAGAGAGTAGTCCTGATAAATCATCATCTCCTAATAAGAAAGAGACAGTGGCCGATTTTTTGAATAATAAATTTGACAATATCCATACCGATACAGATAGTTTCAGTGAGGCTAGGGCTAACAGAATCGAAAATAGGATGGAGCAGACTAGAGGTGTTTTAAAAATAGCTGAAGCTGAATTAATGGGAAGTAATAATCAACTATATCCAAATCTCAAGAAGGGTTTAAATAGTATAGAATCTAGTTTTCAGTCTGACTATCATCCTGATATTAAAACTGTAAAGATAGGTGAAACTGCTGATATGCAAGGTAAGGATATAAAAAAGAAAAAAAATAAAAATAATATCACATTTAGCTTTGTCGTATTTATGTTTATATTCTTCTTTTTTGTCGGTGCGGGATTCTATGCTTATATAAATCTGATAAAGGGTGTAAATACAGTTTCAACAAGTAAAATAGATATCAAAATTACAGGACCAAGCTCTGTCAAAAGTGGTGAAGTAAGTGATTTTATTATAGATATAACCAACAATAATTCCACAGATCTTGTTCTCTCAGATCTTATGGTGCAATATCCAGATGGTTCCAAATCTCCAATAGATAGAGCTATAGATCTAAATAATGAAAGAATATCTATAGGTACAATAAGATCGGGTGAGACGATAAGACAGAAAAATTCGGTAGTTTTCTTTGGTGAGCAAAATGCTAAAAAGAATGTAAAATATTCTTATGAGTTTAATATTGTTGATTCATCAACTATATTTAAAAAAGAAAAAGACATAGGAGTGTTTATAGCAGGTAGTCCTATCAATGTTGTCATCAATAATATTAAAGAGATTAATAACAATCAGGAATTAACTTTTGATATAGAGATCAATTCAAACACAGAAGAAGTTTTGAAAAACATACAATTAAAGGTTGAGTATCCTTTTGGGTATAAACTATTGGAGTCGAATCCTAAACCTGTAGCCGATAATAATACTTGGAGTTTTGATAGTATAGATGCTTTGTCGACAACCTCGATTAGGATAAAAGGTAAATTTACAGGAGAAATCAATGTTGATAAAAACTTCAGATTTATTTTAGGTGTGGAGGATAATAAAACTAAAGAGATGTTAACGGTTTTATCGACACAAGACACCCTAGTTGCTATACGTAAGCCATTTGTTGCCACAAGACTGTTAATAGATGGTGATGGTATGGATGTTAAATCAGTCACTTATGATCAAAATTTAAAATCTGATTTGATCATAACTAACAATTTAAAAGAAATTATAACTGATGTTGTCGTCGAGGTGTCTGTTGCAGGTGTTCTGATTGACAGGATGAGTGTTAAAAGCTCTGATGGTTTTTATGACTCAAACAGAGACATCATCTTATGGGACAAATCATTAAATGCAGGTTTAACAAGTATACCGCCTGGAGAGAGTCGTGAACTTAGTTTTAATATAGCCACTATAAAGAGTGATGATAATCTAATTAAGAGTCTAAGAAGGGCTGTGTCTGATATAACTATAAATATTAAAGCAGGTAGAATGGGTACAGATAGGGTAACCGAAAATGTGAATGCAAGTACAAAAAAACAATTGAGACTTAAGACTGATGCATTCTTTAATTCAAATATGGGCTATAGTTCAGGAGTATTCTCACCTGAGGTTAATAAAGAAGTTATCTATAAATATACAGGTAATATTTCAAATACAGCTAATACCTTGAAAGATGTTGTGTTTAACGCAAAATTACCACCAAATGCTATATGGAAAAATTCATATGTTAGTAATGTAACTATTAATCCGGCATCTGTCAGATATAATAAAAGCACAAGAGAGATCAGTATAAATCTAAGTGATATAGAAGCCGGTGCTGGTATCGATAAAGTTTTAAGAGAGTTTTCATTCTTGATTGGTTTTATTCCGACATTAACTCAAACAGGGCAATATCCTATAGTAATCATGAATCCAACAATAACAGCCACAGACAGTTTTACAGGTGAAAGGATACAAATTAAAAATGAGTCTTTAAATACTAGTGTAACTATTGGTGATAAGACAGATGTTTCTGGTATGGTGAAATAGGGTTGATTTTATGTTAATCTATACTTTATATGGATAACAATAAAACAACTTTAGAAGATATAATTTCTTTATGTAAACGACGTGGCTTTATATATCAAGGATCTGATATATATGGAGGTCTTTCTGGTACTTGGGATTACGGTCCGCTTGGACTCATGATTAAAGATCAAGTTAAAAAACTTTGGTGGGAAAGGTTTGTTGATAATCGTACTGATATGTATGGGGTCGATGCGGCTATACTCATGAATCCGAAAGTTTGGATCTCTTCAGGGCATGTTGATACTTTCACTGATCCATTGGTAGAAGATCTTAAAACTAAAAAGAGATATAGGGCTGATCATATACTTGAAGCGGCAGGATTCTCTGTGTCTGGAAAAACTACAGATGAGATGTCGGCTATGATAAAAGATAATAAGATAAAATCTATAGACGGCAATGATTTTGGTGAAGTTCGCAAGTTTAACATGATGTTTAAAACAAATATCGGCGCCATAGAATCAGATGAAAATACAGTTTATCTTCGCCCTGAAACTGCTCCAGGGATGTTTGTTAATTTTAAAAATATACAAGATACATTTCATCCAAGACTTCCTTTCGGTATGGCTCAGATTGGTAAAGCTTTTAGAAATGAGATTGCACCTCGTGATTTTGTCTTTAGAGTTAGAGAGTTTGAGCAGATGGAGATAGAATATTTTGTAAATCCTAAAAACTGGGAATCCACTTTTGAGCATTTTCAAAAAGAAATAAAAGAATTCTCACATGATATAGGACTTGATAGAGATAAGTTACATGAGCTTGAGGTATCTAAAGAAGATAGAGCGCATTATTCATCAAGGACAGTTGATTTTGAATACGATTTTCCTATAGGTAAAAAAGAGCTCTACGGTTTAGCCTATAGATCTGACTTTGATCTTAAGGCTCATATGGAAGGTTCTAAAGCCGACCTGACTTATTTTGATGAAGAAACTAAAGAAAGATTTATACCACATTGTATAGAGCCGTCTTTTGGATTGGATAGAACCATACTTGCAATACTTGGAACTGCTTATACAGTCGATACTATGGCTGATGAAGAGAGAATAGTCTTAAAACTTTCACCATCTGTAGCACCGTACAGAGTCGCTGTTTTACCACTTGTTAAAAACAAAGAAGATTTGGTGAATAAAGCTAAAGAAATATTTGAGAAAATAAAAAACATCGCTGGAAAAAACGGTATAGCAAAATCAAAGATTGTATATGATGAGACACAGAGTATAGGAAAGAGATACAGAAGACAGGATGAGATAGGAACACCTATATGTTTGACTGTTGATTTTGATACTTTAGAGAAAGGTACGGTGACACTTAGAGATAGAGATAGTGGAAAGCAGGAGGTGGTTAAGGTGGAGGATTTGGAGGGGTTGTTTAGTAAATAAAAAATAAATATCATGCAGAAAGAAATAGAGGTAAAAGCAAAAGTTAATGATTTAAATATTTTAAAAAATAAATTAATAGATTTAGGCTGTGTGTTTACTGAGTCTATTGTTCAGAATGATGCTATTTTTACCAATTTTGATGATGCGGATTTTACAAAATTTACTAATAATAAAAATTTTTTAAGAATAAGAAAAACTAGAGATAAAATATATTTTACTTTAAAAAGACCTCAGACTAATTAACTTGATTGTATTGAAAAAGAGATTGAAATAAATGATGTTGAGCAGATGAGAGGTATAATAGAGTTGTTGGATTATCATGAGGTTGTAAAAGTTGATAAAATAAGAACAAAAACAAGATATAATGACATGGAAATATGTTTAGATGAAGTGCAGAATCTTGGATCATTTATAGAGGTTGAAAAGATTGTTACAGGAGACGGGGATGTCGTGCAGGAGGAATTATTTACTTTTCTTGAGTCTATAGAAATCAAAAGAGAGGATAGGGTGTTTAGTGGATATGATACTTTGATGTACGTGAAGGGGGGTAATATATAAAATAAAAACACCTCAAATTAAGAGATGATTTTATTCCATGCGACGGGGCGCCAGCTTGTGAAGGTAAGGGTATTGTGTACCCATCTGGTCTAACGGACCTCTGTCCCTCCGGCTTGTTACATATAGATTATATTCTTTCGATCGACAAAGTCAATAAAATAAAACAACGCTCAAGCTGAGACGTTGCTGGCCCGAAGGCAATGAGAGTAAAACTCTCGTATCTGTATAATACCAAATCACCCATCTATGTCAAACGTTGCCACGGTCCCCGCAAAGTGATACTATTTTCATGTAAAAATAGCACCATGAAGAAAAATCCGATACGTCTAACGGTTACAAATTTTGTGACCGCCAAAGGTCGGCGTCACAAGAAGCAAGAAAAGAAGAGGTTAACATTTGCTGATTTTTTTAACGATCTTGAAAACAGGGGACCATTCCAACCAGATTCTGTGTTTGAAAAATGGACCAGTACAATTCGCCGAGATATGATAAGGGCAGGTACTTGGGTCAAAGAAGATGAAGATACAAGCATAATCTTTGTTCAGGAATATGTAAGTCGCCTACAGGCCGAATTCTGGAATATGGATAAAAATATGAAGTATCTAAAGAAAAAACTTTATAATGTTTGGTCGTGTCATTTCTATTACCCTGACACTGAACACTTAAAGGTCTATAAAGATATATATCTTAAGATACGTGTATATGGTCTTAGACATAAAAAGTTTTGTCTTTTGAATTCTCATATACGTGCTTCTATGTCATATAGGAGAACTGTCATCTTTACTTATGTTACAAGATATGAATTTGGAATCGAATACGTTGAAAATTGGCGTGCTACCTGTTTAGCTAAAGAAGTCAATCATAAAGAAGAGTTTCATTATTGTAGACCTTTTGGTCTTGAAGAACTGTTCAGAAAAAAATAACCGAATCGCCTCGATGTGGCGATTCTTTTTTATAACACATTTGCACATCCCAACAAAAAAACATACAATACAAACATGAAGATTACTGCTAAGGATATTTTTAAGATAATTATTGGAATTCTTGCTTTTATATCCCTGATTCATCTAAAATCACTCATAATAGCTATACTTGTATCGGTTATTGTAGCTTCTTTTATAGAACCTTTGATTTTATTCTTTAAAAAAAGAGGTATGGGACGAGGTTTATCAGTACTAATTTCTTATTTATTATTAGTTTTGATATTTGTATCATTTATACTTTTTGCTATACCCCCACTCTTAAAAGAGTCGATAACGGCTTTGAATTCTCTGCCTGATACTATAAAAACGTCAGATCTTTTGAACCCTATACAAAAAGGGCTATATAAAACAGCTAAAAATGTCTTTCCTGAAATACCTCAAACTGTATCATTGGAGGACTTGACCAGTATAGTAACATCATCTTTCTCTAGTTTTGCCGGAGGTATGTTTGACACCTTCAATAGATTTTTCGATAGTATTGTTACTTTTATTTTAATTCTTGTCTTATCGATATATATGTCTATAGAGGAGAATGGTGTTGCTAAGTTTTTGAGGCTTATGTCTCCAAAGGAATATGAAAAATATATAACAGAACTATGGGGTAGGGTTCAAAAAAAGATTGGTTTATGGATGCAGGGTCAACTTATACTGATGGGCATAGTATTTTTGATAGTATTGGTTAGCTTGTCTGTCTTAAAAATATTTCTAGGTGACCAGATTCAGAATATATTACTCATATCTCTCATAGCTGGATTCATGGAATTCATACCCGTCATAGGTACTTTTGTTTCTATGATCATTGCCTTCTTGTTAAGTTTTATAAGTGGAGGTTTTGGTGTGGCTATAGTTGTAGTGATAGTCTTTACTGTGATTCATCAGATCGAGGCTCATGTTATATATCCAGCTGTGATAAAAAAGATCATCGGAGTACCTCCGATGTTGGTTATAATCTCACTTATAGCAGGTATAGAATTGTTCGGATTTATCGGAATAGTATTATCGATCCCAATTTCTGTTTTAATAGTGGAATTTATGGATGATAGATCTAGAAGAGGTGAGATTACGGGAGAGGAAAGTCTATAGTTTTTGTGATATATTGTTGATATGGAAAATACATCAGAAAAGAAAAAGTTTTATATAACAGCACCTATTTTTTATCCGAATGGTGATTTACACATAGGTCATGCGTATACCGCTACAGTATGTGATGTTTTTGCTCGTATGTCGAGACTTGATGATAGATCAACCTATTTTCTCACAGGTGTAGATGAGAATAGCCTAAAAATACAGAAAAAAGCTGATGAATTAGATATGGATGTTATGGATTATCTTGATGACTGGGTTAAGAAAAATGAGCTTTTATTTGAAAGGTTAAATATATCTCATGACCAATATATAAGAACAACTGATAAGATTAGACATCATCCCGGTGTTATAGCTATATGGAATAAGCTTAACGAAAAGGGTGATATATATGAGAATTATTATGAGGGCTATTATTGTGTAGGTTGTGAGGGTTTTAAGACCGAAAAAGATCTAGTAGATGGTGTGTGTCCGGATCACGGTATAAAACCAGATTTTATCAAAGAAAAAAACTATTTCTTTAGATTATCTAAATATACCAATCAAATTAAAAAGGTTATAGAAGATGACATAATAAAGATATTTCCACAATCCAGAAAGAATGAAGTCTTGAGTTTTTTGGAACAAGGGTTAGAAGACATATCATTTTCAAGACCATATAAAGGACAGAAAAATGTTATACTCGTTCCAGGAGATGAGTCTCAAGGGATATATGTATGGGGGGATGCCTTAGTTAATTATATATCAGCTTTAGGCTACGGTTCTTTAGGACAGAGTCTGGACGAAAGCCTTTATAATCTATTTTGGAATAATAAAAATTCTGAGACTTTACATGTTATAGGAAAAGATATATTAAAATTTCACTCTATCATTTGGCCAGCCATGTTGATGTCAGCGGAGATTCCATTACCAAAAAACATACTTATACATGGACTTATGCAATCAGGTGGACGAAAGATGAGTAAAACCATAGGAAATACAATATCACCGACAGATATCATGAATAAGATAGGTGCTGAAGGCTTACGTTTTTATTTTACTAATAATATACCAGTTTTCGATGATGGCGAAATAACTGAGGATTTGATTATCTCTAATTACAATAGCGGATTAGCTAATGGTTTGGGTAATCTTACAAACAGATTGATCAAAATGATGATATCTTATGATGTTGTTATAAATTTAAAAGAAAAATTTAAAGAGAGTGAATTGTATAAGAATAACAGCCTGAGTCTAAAAAAAGTTTTACAGGATTTCAATATCAATGAATATACAAATATATTATGGAAACAATTATCTACAATAGATAATGAGATACAAACAAAAGAGCCATTTAAGTTGTTTAAAACTGATCCAGATGAGGCCAGAAAGATCGTTGAGCAGATGGTAAGGGATTTCTACACTATTATACATTTTATACAGCCAATACTCCCAAAAACCGTGGCGGTGATTTCAGAACATATAGAAAGCAGAGAAATGCCTGAAAAATCCTTATTTCCTAAGGTTGAAAAAGAATTATAAAAATGAATAATGATAATATTGAAGATATAAAAAGAACAACAAACCCGTATGTAGATTTACATGCTCATTTGCAATTTCCTGAATTTGATATAGACCGAGATGATATTTTAGACCAGATGAGGAAAAATAATGTTGTAGCTATAGATGTCGGTGTTGACGAAAAAAGTTCTCGCGCTGGTATAGAACTTGCTAAAAATAATCAAGACCTACTTTGGTCTACTGTTGGTTTGCACCCTTTAAATCCCGATGATAACTATAGTATAGAAGATTTACTAAGAGATGAGAATTTAAAGAGTAATATCTGCGGAATAGGTGAATGTGGCTTAGACTATTTTAGAATAATGGATGAAGAAAATCAGGTTCAAAACCTGGACAAAATAAAAGATTTTCAAAAAGAAATCTTTATCAATCAAATAAAAATGTCTATCAAATATGATTTTCCTCTTATGTTACATGTTCGGGATTCATACAGGGAAACTTTAGAAATTCTTTATGAAAATTTTAAGGGCTCTGTGAAAGAATATAAGGGTAATGTACATTTTTTTGCTGGCAATATAGATGAAGCCAAAGCCTTTTTAGATCTTGGTTTCAGTATATCTTTCACAGGTGTTGTTACTTTTGTCCCTTCTTATGAAGAGTTGATTCGTTTTGTCCCTATAGAACACATGTTCGCTGAGACTGACAGTCCTTATGTATCACCTAAGCCTTTTCGTGGACAAAGGAATAATCCTAACAATGTTATAGAAGTATATAAAAAGATAGCCGAGATCAAAGGTATATCACTTGACGAGGTTATTGACACACTCTATTACAATGCCAAAAAACACTGGTTAAGATAAGAGCTTTAGATATTGGCTTTATTTAAGATAATATGCTAAAGTGTTCTTCATGACCGAAATTAAAATAGAAAGCACAAAAGAAGGCTTCAAGGTTTATGAATTAGGAATTCATCTCCTTCCAACCCTTTCTGAGGCTGATGTTCAAATAGAATTTTCAAAAATAAAGTCAAACATAGAGAAATTAGAAGGAGAGATAATCTCTGAATCTCAACCTCGCATGTTTAAACTTGCTTATGAAATTCCAAAGACCATAAAAGCACAAAAGAAATGGTATGAAACTACATATTTTGGCTGGGTTAAATTTGAATTAGATGCAAGTAAAATAGCGGTATTCGAAAAGTCTGTAAAAGAACTCGAGAATACTCTAAGATATCTTATTGTTAAAACAGTAAAAGAAAATACACTTGTAGCTAAGGATATTTTACCTAACTACGATGATGAAGTTAACTCAAAGGAAGCTGATGCAGTAGAAACATTGATACCAACTGAAGAAGTTGTTGATGATGTTGAAGCTGTTATCGCAGATGAACCTGTTTTAGAAACTGAAGAGAAATAATTTTCTCATAGCTTTATTAGTATGTAAGTGCGGCGAAATTGTCAAATCAATAGCTATAATAAACATACATTTATAAACTAAAATAAAAAAACAAAATTATGTACATAAACAAGGTAATATTATATGGAAATCTGACTAAAGATCCTGAATTAAAATCATTGCCATCTGGCATGCACGTTAATTCATTTTCTATAGCCACAAATAGATCAACCAAAGATGCTTCAGGTGCCAAAAAAGATATAGCAGAATTTCATAATGTTGTAGCTTTTGGTAAACAGGCTGAGGTTATACATCAATACGTAAAAAAGGGTAGTCCTCTATATATTGAAGGTAGAATACAGACTAGAAGTTGGGATGGTCAAGACGGAAAGAAAAACTATAGAACAGAGATTGTACTAGAAAACTTCCAATTCGGACCAAAACTAGGAGGATCATCTGCTTCAGGTAGTTTTTCACCTCAAGGGTCAAATCAGTCAGGACCACAAGCTGACAGTGGGGATCAATCAGTACCAGATACAGGCGAAGTTCAGTATCCAGATGAAGATATAAACCCAGAAGATATACCTTTTTAGGTCTATAAAGTTACAATTAATAATTAAAATCAAATTACAAAAAAATGTCAAAAAAGTGTTATTTCACAGAGCATAATATAAAACACATTGATTATAAAGATACTGATTTATTGAACAAATTTGTTAATAAATACGGTAGAATTATAGGAAGAAAAAGATCAGGTGTTACTGCTCAAAATCAAAGAAAATTAGCTTTAGCTATTAAGAGATCAAGATATATGGCCTTAACTCCGTATATCAATCTAGGGTAGGGTAAGTCTGTTTAAAAAAATGCCATACGAGAAAGTGTGGTATTTTTTTATTAGTATTTTATCTAGAGATACTACAGATAAAGAAAAAATAAAGTTATTAAAACACAACATGGGTTTTTTGTCTTTGATATTATATTTGAATGATAAAAAATATTAATAACAATTTTGTAGAAAATAAAGAATATCTAGATTTTATTCATCAGATAAGAGAGAGTATTAAACATGCTAAAAATACTGCAATTCTTAAAGTTAATACTGAACTTGTAAGTCTTTATTATAATATTGGAAAACTAATAGTAGAAAAACAGAAAGTATCTAAGTGGGGTGAGGGTTTAATAGGTCAGATAGAAATCGATTTAAAATTAGCTTTTCCTATGATGTGTGGTTTTTCAAGGAGAAATCTAATCTATATGAAAGATATATACTCACGTATTCTAACCAATAGCTTGGAAACACTCTGTTAATAATTGACTTGGTGTTTTGAGATTGATACCGAGATGTAATCGTTCACTATTGTAGTATCTCAAATATTTCTTAAGAGCACAATTAATGACATCAACTTTTGTTT
>CAIZLB010000038.1 GCA_903933735.1 uncultured bacterium
AAACAAAAGTTGATGTCATTAATTGTGCTCTTAAGAAATATTTGAGATACTACAATAGTGAACGATTACATCTCGGTATCAATCTCAAAACACCAAGTCAATTATTAACAGAGTGTTTCCAAGCTATTGGTTAGAATACGATTCACCACAATCTCATATTTTACATAAATAAAAGCACCTCAACACCGAAATCAACAAATGCCAAGATTTCTCATTTTAAAAAAAATACTAAAATATAGACCATGAAATCAAAATATATATTCGTGATCGGTGGTGTTATGTCTGGAGTGGGAAAAGGCATAGCAACATCATCCCTTGGACTTATATTAAAAACTAAAGGTTATAAAGTTAACCTAGTAAAAGCCGACCCTTATTTAAACGTCGATGCAGGCACCATGAACCCAACGGAACATGGTGAAGTTTTTGTTATGAAAGAGGGTTTGGAGACAGATCAAGATATGGGTAATTATGAAAGATTCTTACATCAAGACATTCACCAGGTAAACTATATGACTTCAGGTATGGTGTATAAAACAGTTATCGATAAAGAACGTTCTCTTGGCTATAAAGGAAAATGTGTTGAAGCTATACCTCATGTTAGAGATGAGATAATAAATAGATATAAAGAAGCAGCTAAAGAAAATAAAAGTGATATAACCATAGTTGAGATCGGTGGAACTATCGGTGATTTTCAAAATGCTATGTTTATGGAAGCTGCTAAAACTATGAAGCTTAAAGATCCCAAAGATGTGATAGTTGTAGTTGTTTCTTATCTACCAACTCCTGGTGCCATAGGTGAGATGAAATCAAAACCAACACAAAGTGCTATAAGAGAACTAAACGGTTACGGTCTGCATCCTGATTTTATAATCGCAAGATCCGAAGTTGCTTTAGATGACAAAAGAAAAGAAAAGATATCTATATCATGTAATGTCCCAAAAGAAAATGTTATATCAGCCCCTGATATAAAAAGTATATATGATGTACCAATAAATTTTAATAAAGATAAGATAGGGGAGGCTGTATTAAAAGCTTTGTCTTTGAAAAATAAAAAACCAGACGCGGAGTCGTCAAAACTTTGGGGTGATTGGGAAAATTTTGTAAAAAACGTGCATCTTAATAAAACAAAAACTTTTAGAGTAGCTATGATTGGTAAATATTTTGATTCAGGTGATTTTACACTCATGGATTCATATCTTTCGGTTATGGAGGCATTAAAGTTTGCTGCAGCTAAGGCTAAAGTTGGTGTTGAGATAGAATGGGTTGATTCTAAAACTATAGAAAAAGACCAAAACATATTAAAAGATGTATTCAAAAGATGTCATGGTCTTATAGTGCCGGGTGGTTTTGGTACTACAGGGGTTGATGGAATATTAAAGTCTATAGAATATGTTAGAAAAAATAAAATACCATATCTTGGAATATGTTATGGTATGCAACTTGCTGTTATAGAATATGCGACAAATGTTTTAGGTCTGAAAGGTGTTAATACAACAGAGATAGATAAAGATTGTAAGCATAAAGTTATAGATATAATGGAGAGTCAAAAAGAAAATCTTGTAAAGCTTGCTATGGGTGGGTCGATGAGACTTGGGTCATATAGATGTAAGTTGGCAAGGGGAAGTATTGTTCATGATCTATATAAGAGTGATGAAGTGATAGAAAGGCATAGACATAGATATGAAGTTAATAATGATTATGTTGATCAGTTAGAGTCTAAGGGTATGATTTTTTCAGGTAAATCTATAGATGGAAAATTGATGGAGATGATAGAACTTAAAAAAGATAAACATCCTTTCTTTGTGGGGACACAGTCACATCCAGAATTTTTGTCGAGACCTACAACTTCACATCCTTTGTTTGATGGATTGATAAAGGGGATGATGGGGAAATAAAAAGGGCCGACCTGATCAGGGTCGGCTTTTGGACATTGTCAATAAAGTCTTAGTGGATATCGTGATGAGTTGGTACAAAATAGGTACCATCCGAGCATCGGCCGTCACTGTCGGTGTTATTATAATCAGGTTCGTATCGGTATTTAGTTTGGATTATAAAGACGGATCTGAAGTCTGTACGCTCACCGTCTTTAATCGTAAATTCATTTTTAACTTTCACTGTCGGAAAACCATCAGTATTCCTTCGAGGATTTTGTGGTGTGTGTATTTGCTTGGCGAATCGATTATTAGCATCAACGGCTATTAGATGCATATTTACAGGAATATCATCTCCGATAGTCAAATCTTTAGGTTCAAAACGTATGATCATCAACCAGCCTCGATACTCTCGTTCGTATTCATGAAGACAGCCAACCAGAAATTCCGCTATGGTTTCAGGAGGAGGGTTAGAATGAAGTGTGAATGGAGATTCGGCATCCCCGGGGGTACAAATAACTGCTAGTTTTGGTGTTGGTAGTGTTGACATGGTAGTGCTGTAGTTGTTGGTGCGTGAACCCTGCTCTGTACAAGGTTCTGATGATTGTAAGTATAGTCATTTTATTTTATAAATCAACATTATGTGTGTTATGATATAGACTATGAAATCATCTAGAATAATCAAGGTATTATTGATAATAATCGTTATCGTATTAGTCTCAATCTCTATTAAAACTATTTCCTCAAAAACTAAAGTCGATGACACACCTATACCAGTAGTAAGTAGTATAGATGATTATAAATTCGAGGCTCCTATAGAAGAAAAAAAGGCTAGTCATATAAAGACTCCTGACGAAGTTCGAGGTCTATATGTATCTGCTAATAGTTTCTTATATAAACCTTTTAAAGACACTCTTGACAACATCATTGACACAACTACAGTAAACACTATAGTGGTAGATATAAAAGATGCACCTGGAGTTATAACTTATGATATTGGTATGACTCATCCTTGTATACAACCACTTATATCAAAAGAAGACCTTGAAGCAAAGCTTGATTATTATCATCAAAAAAATATATATGTTATAGCTCGTATCGCAGTTTTTCGTGATGAATGTTTTACAAAACAAAACTTAGATCTTGCAGCGATGAAAGCTGACAATACTCCATGGCGTGATGGTAAGAGTCATTATTGGTTAGCCCCTCATGAAGAGAATACTGCTCAATATATAGTCGATCTATCTCAAGCTGTATATGATGTTGGTTTTGATGAGATACAACTTGATTATGTTCGTTATCCTTCAGACGGTCGTATGAATTTGTTAAAATATGAATACAGTGACAATCTTTCGGCCTCGTCTACAAATATGGAAAAGAGGCGAGCGACTATGAAAAATTTCTTGGCATATGTTAGAGCTGGTTTGAAAGATATACCTTTGTCAGCTGATGTCTTTGGTATGGTATTAACCAATACAGATGATTTAACTATAGGACAGCATCTTGATGATTTTGTGCCAAATGTTGATTATATTTCAGGTATGATATATCCATCTCATTTTCCTAATAATTGGAATGGTATAAAAGAACCAAATAAGAATCCTTATAAAGTTATATATGATTCAACTAAGATGGGATTAGATAGGATGATTACTACCTATGGAACTACTACAGCCTTTAAAGAGATGAGACCTTGGATACAGGACTTTTCTATATATGGAGTTGTCTATAATGCACCTGAGGTTAAGGCCCAGATAAAAGCACTTGATGATTTAGGGGTTAAAAGTTATCTTCTATGGAATGCTTCAAATAGATATACAAAGGGGGTTATGGATAAATAGGGGTTGACTTTTTATATATATGATATATAGTTTATAAATCGGGATAGTGAAATCTCGAAGAACATCAACATCAACATCAACAACAACATGCAACAGCAGCAACAATTGAACGTACTTTTGGACTTAGGAGATTTGGGTGATATCAGTGCCAGCACATTCGAATACTATATGCAATTCCTGAGGAGCATTCTTAGGTCGGTAATTAATCGTGGCGATACATTAAGAATCGTCTTGGGTCCTAATACTCAGAATCCTTTCCCTGAAGGAGGAGAGTTTGATGTAGGTTATGTGACTGGAGATGAAATCATACATCTGTATTTATTGAATCTTAAAAATTTCAATCTTAGTTCATACGACAGGGCTACTACTTATCTTAAAGCAGTTAAAGCAGATAGGACAAGAAAAATTCCCATCATTGTCGATTCTGTTGATATTCCCTGGTTCAGCCAGAAAACGGGAATTTGTAAGTCTGTTTGGGATCATACCTTCAAAAATCCACATATTGGATGGCTCACATGTCGGGCTACGCAACGTCTAGCTAGTATTGAGCAATACCTGGCGCTCGAACAGATTCGACCTCAAGAGTGAATTGAACATTTTCTGATTTTTTACACCGCGCATTGGGTTCCAGCCCTGATGCGTTTTTTATTACATGATTATTTGATACATAACCTATCCTCAATTTTATCAATTAAATCATCATATAGATCTTCTAAAATATATTTTCCACCATTTAAAATACCATTTTTACTGATCAGATTATATTTTTCTGGATCATTTACTATATCACTTAATATTTTATAAAAATCTTTCGGAGTTCTTGATAAAAAGATGGCATTATCATCTGATAAAAATTCTTTATATACAGGAACATCGTCAAAAACCATTGTAGGTAATCCACTTGCCGAACATTCTATTACTGTCTTTCCGAAACTTTCGTATATAGATGGAATTATAGCAAAATCATATTTAAGTAATTCATTGTCTAGATTTTTTTGATCTATTGCTGGTCTGATGTCAAAATAATCATTTAAACCATTTTTATTAATTTTATCAATAAAATCTCTTATATAATTCAGGTATGTACTATTTGTA
>CAIZLB010000039.1 GCA_903933735.1 uncultured bacterium
AAACAAAAATATTATGACAATGACACATTATATGGAGCTTTTGGCCAGTAATCAGCCATGGAATCTTATATTCTTTATGGCCATACCCGTTATATTAGCAGAAACTATAGCTATAACTGAATTATATATATTATTCACCAGAAAATTAGATGGTAAAATAAAAAAGATAAATAAATACTCTGGAATAATTGCCGGTATATATTTCATTGGAGTATTCGTATATCTATTTATCAATGCAATAATACCAATAACAAGTAATGGTGAATGGAGAGGTTTAGTTGATATTATAGCAGTTAACTCTTATTTACTTGGGGTTATACCACTTGCAGGGATAGCCTTGTTGGAATTAGGTCTCATATGTAAAAATAAAGATAGTATAAGAAAATTAAAACTACATGCAATTTTTGTAGGTATATTCTTAATACTAGCCCATATAGCCATGATTGCAGGTATGCTGAATCCTGAACTATTTCAGACAAGATCAGAAGGCGTAAATCATGAAATGAATATGTAATAGAAAATATTTGAAGAAGAATACCCTTATCAAACAGATAGGGGTGTTTTTATTGAATATTTTATTAATACTCTGATATACTATAGACAATCATGAAAACAACAAACAGTAATTTTATACTATACACCAAAAACTTTATCTTTGGAGCTGAAGATAGTTTGGTTTCAACAGTCGGACTATTGGCTGGAATAGTAGCAGCAGGAGTGACCAAGAAAGAGGTTGTAATCTCAGGAATAGTTCTAATCTGCGTCGAAGCTTTCTCCATGTCTGTAGGTAGTTTCCTTTCCGAAAAAGCTACAGAAGAATCTAGTACAGAGATAAAAAAATCAAAAAAATCTAATCCATTATTGGCCTCTATAATAATGTTTATATCTTATTTCGTGTGTGGATTAATACCATTATTACCCTATTTTATTATTGTTACACAACAAGCTTTTTGGTTATCCATAGTGGCTAGTTTAATATCATTATTTATCTTAGGAATAATCAGTGGAAAAATACTTAAAATCAACATACTAAAAAATTCCATAAGAATGTTTATCATGGGAGGTTTGGCTATATGTTTTGGTGTTATTGTTGGTATGCTTATTAAATAGATATTTGATATAATCAATCTATATGAAATTACCCACACCAAAACCTGGAGCTATTATTTATGATGATCAAAAACTTTATATAACCTTGGCTAATTACCCTATAGCCGAGGGTCATACTGTAGTAGTCTGGAAAGATAAAGTTACAGATCTACACCTACTTTCAAGAGAAGACTATATATACTTGATGAATAAGGTTGATATGATTAGAAATGCCTTATTAAAAACACTGAGATTAAAGAAAGTGTATCTGATCTATGCAGATGAAATAAACCAAGTTCATTGGCACTTAATACCGAGATTTGAAGAAAAAGGTTTTAACATACTTATACATAAACCAAAAATTTTAAAAGATTTTTCATTAGTCCAAAAGATCAAAACAAATCTATAACTCTGCATATATTACAACACGATTAATATTTTTTATTTTAAATAAAAAGATGTTAATATAATAAATATGATATTAACCACACATGCAATAACTGGAGCAACCCTCGCAACATTAACCCCACATAATCCAGTTCTGGCCTTTATAATAGGTTTTGGAAGTCATTTTCTATTGGATGCAATACCTCATCTTGACTATACTTTAAAAAGTATACACAGGGATACAAAAAATCCATACGATAAAAGTATCACTTTCGGTAAAGATTCTTATAAGGATCTGATAAAAGTATGTATGGATGGTATCCTTGGTTTATTATTTACTTTTATAATATTCAAACTTTTCTTAGGTAATAATTATTCTATCTTTGTGGTATTCGTAGGAGCTATCGCGGCTATGTTACCTGACCTATTACAATTTGTATATTGCAAATGGAAACATGAACCATTGATCACATTGCAACGTTTTCATGCATTTATGCATTCAGACAAAAGAATGAGAGATAAGCCGTTTTTAGGTATACTATCTCAAGTTTTGGTTATAATATTTTTTATATTAATGATTCTTTAAACCTCTTTTTTCTTTCTTTTGTCACTTCCCCAAACCTTAGATAGCAATCTAACAACATCTTTATCTAAAAGTTCTTTAAAATTTTTATAATGATTACTGATGGCACCAAAAATATTATCACTTGTTCTGTCGAGAACGATAAGTTTATCAGATATCTGACTGATCATATAAGCTGTGTCTGGTGACATCACAGGGACAGCAATCACTATTTCCGAAGGTTCTTCATTCAAGACTTCATCTATAGCAGAACAGAGGCTAAGTCCCGTAGCTGCCCCATCATCAACTATTATAGCTACCTTATTTTTACCCTTCAATCTATTATGATTTAACTGTAAATAGTATTTTTCTTTTATTTTGATGATATTTTCTTTTTCTTTTTTTATCTCGTTTTCTAGCCACTGTCTATCTGAAAATATTTCTACGTCATCTATTAGATAGTGACCGTTTTCAGATACAACACCTATTATATATTGAGGATATTTCGGAGCTCCTATTTTTTTTGTGATAATAAGTTCAAGTGGTAATTTTAAATTCTTTGCCAATTCATAACCTATAACAACACCACCTTTAGGTAAAGCATACACAATAGCATCAGATGATTTATATTCGGCGAGTAAGCT
>CAIZLB010000040.1 GCA_903933735.1 uncultured bacterium
AAACAAAAGTTGATGTCATTAATTGTGCTCTTAAGAAATATTTGAGATACTACAATAGTGAACGATTACATCTCGGTATCAATCTCAAAACACCAAGTCAATTATTAACAGAGTGTTTCCAAGCTATTGGTTAGAATACGGTAATATAATTTGAGTTTTAATCCCGCAAATCCACCTGACACAACATAACATCTTTGCCAAACCATTTTGTAACAGTCTTTTTCATTACTTCAGTCAAATCCTTAACATTGAATTGATACTGTTTTTTCTTGGTCAATACTTTTTCAATTTCTGTATGCTTTAACAAATACATCTTAAGTTTTTCCGGAATAATTTTATCTTGTGAAATTATTTTTACTTTTTTACCAAGTATTTTTTGAATATGATTATAAATTAGGGGATAATGAGTACATCCAAGTATTAATGTGTCAATTTTTCCATTTTTAAAAGATCTTAAATATTTATTTAAAATAGGCTCTACGAGTTTCAATTCATTATTTTCAATAAAGGGAACAAGTAGTGGGGCTGATTGCTGAATAATTTTAATATCAGACCTTATTTTTTTTAATTCAATCACAAATGCATTGGAGTTAACTGTAGCATTAGTTGCAAGTATTCCTATGTTCTTAGAAATATTATTTGGAGCTGCAACTTCACAGGTGGGAATGATTACACCTAAGACCTTTCTATCGGGATAATTGCTAGGTAAAAAATCTTGTTGAATTCTTCTTAATGCTTGTGCTGAAGCAGTATTGCAGGCAACTATGACAAGTTTGCAATTATGTTTAAATAAATATTCAACAGATTCTCTTAAAAATTCATAGATAGTTTCAGGTGATCTGTTTCCATAGGGAACTCTTTTTGTATCACCTAGATAAGTGTAGTTGTACTCAGGCAGTTTTTTAATGAGTGATTTGGTTATTAGAAGTCCTCCAAGACCGGAGTCGAATATTCCTATGTTCATAGGTAAATAATATCACAGGTTTAGGGTTGGCTATAGATTTTATTTACACACCCTGCGCATGGGATGATGTTCGGAATTTGATTATCAAAAATTAAAAGAGGTTCAAGGGGTAATTAGCCCCTAAAACCTTTCGTTGTTTAACTAATCCTAATTCTCAAAAAAACAAAACTTGGTACTTCCTGGACCTAAGCGACGTAATCTAAAGTCTAGATCTCTATTTCTAAGTGTGGTATTTAAACATGAAACTGCATCATATTGGAAAGATCCTTGTCTATGTCTAGTTACCCCTAGATCTATAAGTAGTTTATCAAAAACATTAATCTCAGTTGGTTTGTTTTTGGCAGATTGACAAAGGTATTTTACGACAGGTAAATATTTGCATCCTGCGCATGCGGATTCGATTGCTATTAATTGTTCACTACTAAGTTTTGGGACCTTCAGCCTTTTCTTCTTCGGTTTAGAAGCGGCTATCCTCTTAGATTCTTTAATAGACTCATCGAATATAAGATTCTGTATAAAATCTCGTAATATGAATAATTACAATATAGAGTCAAATACAATAATAATATAAAATAAAAATAACCCATATGATTAAGGTTATTTTCACATGCTCCCCGAGTTAACTTTTTACCGAACTTATAGGGTTGGGGAAGGTATTTAAGAAAAATTATTATAGATCATCGGAGTGGTAAAAACCCACTTTTCAAAAAATTCCTTGTTACAGGCCCAAAATATCCAGTAGCAGAAGATATTCCTGCCGGTGTCAGTATATTAGCCCTAAAAGCTTCTTGAAAACGCTTCAATGCATTTTTGGTCAAAGAACCAAAACGATCTGTTTCATTACCTGGAGACCCTGGCCCATTTGAAACTAAGATAAAACCATTATTATTTAAAAATATTTGTAATTTTTTAACATCATCTCCTTTTATACCTATTTTTAAATTACGAGAAAAGGTAAAATTATTGGTATTGTTTTTTGATAATGAATTTAAATACTGATATTTTTTTTCGACTGTACTACCAGGTGATACACTTGTACTCCTAGGTCTGATAATATATTCAAAAGTTACTATGTTTGACATATTTCCAGCAATATCACAAGAAATGGCTTTTATTGTTTTTGAGTCTGACAAAACAATAACATCTGTGTATTTGTTACCAGATGAACAACCCGTTAAGTCATTGCTAAATGAGTATTTGATTAAATTTGATCCAAAAGAATTTAAAGTAATCTCAATAGGATTGTCGTAATTACCACCTGTTGGATTAGCGATGATATTTGATGGTGGAGTATTATCCACTATTATATCTGTATCATAAGAATATTCTGTATCAAGATTGTCTGCTGTGATAGTGTAACTTATCGTACCTTCTAAATCATTCTGATTAACAGTATAGCTAGCAATCCATGAATTACTACTACTGCTATAAGAAATATTACTTATTACTTCATTACCGTTAGAAAAGAATTTAACTAATAATGTTTCAGAAATATCACCTGTGGAATCAAATTCTAAAGAAATTGTATCATTAGCTTTTGCTGCACTTGAGGTTGAGAGTTCATTATTAGAGTAAATCTCTATATTATCTAAACTGTAAGTGGGTAAAGTTTTTTCTATAACAAAAGGGCTTGATAATTCAAAATCTGTACATAATGGTGTTGGATTATCATCACAAACCTTACCGCTCATATTATACGTTCCATTAGCAACCAATGTTGTATCCCAATTGAAAGTAGTTGTTGTGGTTGAAGATATAAGAGTTGTCGTTGCAGAGCCGTCATTTACATAAATTGTGTAGTTTAAATTATCATTGTTCGGGTCAGTTGTAGGGTTCCAAGAGATCATCAATTCATTTTCACTATAAACATTTCCAGCCATTGGTGTGATAAAAGAAGTTGGGTTAGGTGCAAGGTTAGGTATTTCCGCAAAAGGAATTGATGAAGTAGAGAATATTGTACTATTATCTGCATATGTCGCGCTTACTGTTGGATAGATACTATCATAATAGTCCAAACCTCTTCTGGCGATATGTGTATGTACATCAGGACAACCTGTTTTAAGACTTGTCGTGAAAATTTCTCTAAGACGATTTCCTTGTAATATTATTGTTTTATTGCCACCATACCATCTATTGGTTATATCAGAACAAAATGACTCCGGTTGATAACGTAAATCCCAACCTTGATTAACATTGGTTGCATCTGAATATAAAACAATCCAAAAATCACCATTTACATCAATATTTTTTAAACCTAGTGTTGCATCACCGTTAGATGCTAGTGAAATTAAATTATGCTGAGAATTATTCTCTTCCGAATGAGTGTGATGAAAACTTCCATTTTTATCAAATGTCCCAACAAGTTCAACATCTGAATTATTCATCCAACTTGAATTAAAAAAACCAATGGGTTTATTTTTTCTTACTAAATATACATTTAAATCAAGGGATGATGTTGCTGATCGCGGTTTAGCATTGAACTCTATAAAAAAACTACTGTCATTTGTTATTGTCAGAGGATTATTGAAATGAAATAAATGATAATTATTTCTACGTATATCTGTTTCCAGAGCAAGATTATTTCTTGTAACATCAGATGGGACAAAAAAGATTTCTGGGTATATACTATCTGGATAAATATTTTCACTAATATATTTATTTTCATCAGCATTGTATGTCATTGTTTTTTCAACTATTGTTTGACGAGGTGTGCTGTTTGCATAATAATCCCAATTTGCAGAACCATCTGCATTCAGAAGTTGTATTTGAGTTGTTACAGAAATAGGGGAACCAGATACTCGAGCTTTTATATTATATGGAGCAAAAGTTGAAATATCTAGTTCTGGTACAATTTCAATATTTGTGACTGACTCTGCAAAAGTAATAGTTGATGAGAGTATGAGATAAATACTTAATATTAATACAAAAAATAAGATCTTCGAGATATTTGATTTCATTTTTTTATTTTAGCATAATTTTTATCTTATAATAATACTGCTCTGATCGTCAAACTGCTCCGCGGGTGGGCGACTTTATTTTCTTATGAACGAAGTGAATTAGAAAATAAGAAGTGCTCCTGTGGTGCGACTTATTTTTGCCTGCAAAAATAGAAGTACCCTTGTGGTGACGATGTTCGGAATTGTTTGAGGTATGCTGTATAATACAAACATGAAAAATATAGAAATATCAAAATCTTTAAAACTAGCGAAAGAATTATTAGGAAAAGAGGTGATTGTTGAATTTGACAGACCTTTAGGAAGTAGTCATCCTAAACATGGATTTGTTTATGAAGTTAATTATGGTTTTATAAAAGGAATAATCGCGCCAGATGGGGAAGAGTTGGATGCTTATTTTTTAGGCACAGATAAGTCTTTAACAGAAGAGAAAGGTGTTGTTATCGCCATAGCCCACAGAGAGGATAACGATGATGATAAATTGATAGTGGTACCAAGAGGTGTTGATTTTACCGATGAAGAAATAATGGAAAAAATTAATTTTCAGGAAAAGTGGTTTAAGACTGTGATAGTGAGGTAAGTTTATTGTCTAAAATAAAAACCACTCCTGTCACGAGCGGTTTTTCGTGAGGAGTTGTGTAGTTTGATCTTGAGTTTAATCATCCCAAGTATCAGTTGTGAATATTCCAGAATCAAACAATTCTTTAACTAAAACGCGTTGATCTATATTATGCTCAAACATTCGTTGCTTTACAGTTTTACCAATTGAAAGCTCGCCATTTGTACCGAATTTGTCATTCACCCGATGCAAAGCATCAAACTGATCCGCAAGAGCTAATACTCTGCCAAAAAAAGGAATCATGACCCTAGTTCCGCAACAATATTCATGTAACAAAGGCGGCGACTCCGCTGGATAAGTATTTGCTTGAAAACGATGATGCCAAAGGATTATTTCGGCGCTGAAATCAAATTCTCCTCTAATAAGTCTATAACCGTCCATCACATGGTTCATGATCTCTGTAGAATCTTCAGAGGTCCAACCGCTTGTCTTTTTTAACGTTGTAGGATTCGTTTGGGATTTTCCTACATCGTGCAACATCCCCGCGTAAAATGATGCTTTCTGGTCAAGGTGCATAAATTCCGCTATCTTACACGATAACAGGGCAACACGAACACTGTGTTCATACGTAGGGCGATCTTTGAGTTTTAACACTCTTGTGAAGGTATTGATTCTGGATCTTTGTAATTTTGAGATCCTAAGTTCTTCAAATTTTTTTTGCAATCTGGTTTTTAAAGGTATTGCAGGATCGAGGTAATTTACAAACTTACTCATCTTCGTTGTTGGTTTTAGGTTAGCTGTGTAGGGACGCACTTGTACGTGAAAATGTAAAAGTGCTACTTACTTAAATTAACACTTTGCACATATTTGTCAATAAAAAACCACCTGAAAAAGGT
>CAIZLB010000041.1 GCA_903933735.1 uncultured bacterium
GGAGGAATGTGTTCGTTGAGGACTTTTTCTGGTAGAATCAAATCATGGAAAAGTGACAGAGAGGTTGAATGTATCGCTTTCGAAAAGCGACATGGGGGAAACCTCATCGAGGGTTCGAATCCCTCCTTTTCCGCTTTTGAATAAAAAACACATCTTTATGATGTGTTTTTTATTTGAATTAGGAAAAGAGAAAGCGTAGCTTTCGTGAGGGATGAGAAAAGTCTGAGTATATTGGACGAAGTGAAGCGAGTACGATACGAAGACTGTACCGAACATGTAATGTTCGAATCCCTACAATAAAATAAGGAATGAAATGACTATATTTTATACTATGTGATATAGGGAGCATAGCGACCATATATCATCTCCTTTTCCGCAGTAAATGAACAGATACCACCCTCACAAATGCTATACTTACCTTATGAACAAAAAAACTTTCGGGACAATAATATTAGTAATAATCTTAATCATAACAATATACATAGTCGCGAATAAAAAAGAAACTATCTCACCTATCACTCAGACCGCAACATCAACACCAACAGAAACATTCTCCACATCAACCTACAAATACATAAACTTTTTTGATTGGCCACCACAGATAGAAATATCAAATAACAAATATTCTTGTGTAGAAACAAGTACAACAACTGAACTAATCATAAACTCTAGTAAATATTGTAGATCGATTATTTCAGAAGGTGCTGCAGGTAGTATATACAATACATATACATATACTTTTGCAAAAGAAGATCAAACAAAAGCATTAACATTTAGCACTCGCCAACCTCAATGTATGAACTATGATAACCCTAAACAAACAGAATGTTTATCTGAAATTAAAAATATTGATATGGATAATATAATTGATAAATTTATTAATGTTATAAAATAAAAAACCCGGCCTTTTTCAAGGACGCGGGCATGTTTGCAAAAATCATAAGTTCAAAGCGGTGACAACTGTCATGTATGCAAGGTAAACTATGACTGCAGGTATTGTAAATGTTGCAAGCCAAACAAGGGTAATCCATGTAACCCTAATAGGCCAAAAGATCGAGGATATCAATACGTAGATTATCAACCTAACGTTCCTCTCCTTCTTGGACTGATAACCCATAGACTCAACGAAACATCCGATGAGCCCTTCATATGTCATCCGATAATTACACTGACTCGGACAAGGACCTTGATAGATGAATTCTGGATGTATGATATTTCGAATCAAAACCATCAACCATCTCATAGGATGATAATCCATACGGTTACCCATCTTGTAAAACCAAGCTGATGTTATAGAGAGAGGTAATCCTATGATAAATATTCCGAGAATGTAATGGTCTCTCATCCAGTATATAAACAATATGCCTAAATACAGTATTGTGTTCATGTCGTGTTAGCGTTTAGAATATTTTGACAGATCTATACAACACACGATTAGCATTAACAAAAAAGCTATCGGGGTGAATATTTTGATTATCGAAACACAGTAGAAGTTAGCATCGGTTACAGGAAGTGGAAAAAACCTCAATGCTAATAGTTGTAATCCAATCAAAGAGAATAGGAATAGATTTGTTTTCATGTTGTGTTGTTGTTAGTGTTCTTTATACCCTCTTGGGTATGATTAAAATATAACTCTATTACAGGTATTTCCTATGTATTTTATTAAAAATTTAGCTAATATCAAAAAATGCTTACTTTATAAACCTTTTTTACAATAAATCGTCTAATATAGACTAGACAAATTATTTTCCATAATATCTAAAGTCAGAACCTTTTTTGACAACAACCCCCTTCTTAATAGGGTGTCTGTCCCAATCACCCAGATCGATTTTACTGCTAACAATTAACTCTTTACCGTTCAAAAAAATACCATTTTTGTCACGAACAAAAAAATCATTATCATTAGTAAGCCACCCGTCAATATCACCTTCATACAAAAGTTCCGGACCTTTACCTGTATCTTTACCTTGTAGTAATAACCTATTACCAACCCTAAAGATAATACCACCGTTAACACCTTCCCAATCATCGTATTCACCAGAATATTCTAACATAAGCTCTTTACCGTTGAGTAGAAATTGATCACCTTTACGTACAACAACATCATTACCAAAAATACGCCATTCATCAAAATAACCTTCGCAAACAATCTCCCTGCCGTTTAAAATAATTTTATTCCCTATTTGGTAAAATATACCCCGAGGGCATGAATTGGCTTTTTTAATATCACCTGTACACAATACATCTTTACCATTTAATAAAAGTTTATCTTCATTTAACATGACTATACCCTTAGATGTCAGACCCCATACTGCAATATCCCCATCATAATGAAAAACTTTTTCCCCGTTGATCTTATAATCCCAAACATCCGGTTTTGATTCAAACAAATCAAAACCTTCCATATCAGCAACTACATAAGATTCAAAACTAGGATTAATTTTATTGTCACCATCTTTCTTTACAAAAAGAGTGTTGAAACCAATGATTTTATCTTTTCCTGACCATCTTGATTCCTTTAAGACTGGGTTTCTTTCAAAAAATATTTTACCACCACCAGTAAGAGAGACCGCCGACACGTCAAGAACAGCGTCGGCCTCCATACCTAGATCAAATTTTTTATTATTTCTCTTGTTAACACCTTGTACTTTGGAACTTATCTTATCTCTATAATCTTTCATCACAAATAAAAACTCTCTTGTATCAACAAACCTGAGATTATTTTTTCTCATTGATTCTTTTACAGACTCTGCCGATGTCCCAGGTGCAAAACTTATAACTTTTACATTAGAACTTTTTCTTAAAAAATTAATACCCTTAGTATTGACAAGACCAGATTGACGATCAAAACCACATTCAATTACAAGGGATTCTATTGTGGTACCATCCGGTATATCTATTCTTTTTTCAAATAAAACCTCAAACTTTTCTTTTTCTAATGATTCCTTGTTTTTAGCCATTTGTTTCAAATCAATAACCCCTTCACCCAAAGACTCTTTCTTATCTTCGTCTTTATCGTCAGCCCTATCAGCATCTTTAGGATTTTCTAGTTTTTTAATTATAGCCTGCAATTTAGTTTTATGTGCCAATAAATATTTTTCTTTTGAGATCATTTTCTCGATCTTTTTCAATAAATCAAGAACCACAGAAAACATACCTTCAGATACAAAATATGGTTCAGACCTGCCATCGATCTCATCTTTTTCTTTTTGGAACTCATTGATAAAATCTAATATTAGATGAACTGCTTGATTTTTTAAGTCTTCAAATCTACCCAAAAACTCATAGGCATTGAGAACCTCTTGTTCTTTTATTTTTTTAGATAAAATGTTTGATTTTTTTTCATCCTTTGTTTTTTGAAGATGTAATAATATAACCTCTTGTACATCAACAAGAGTTTTAAATGCTGCAATCTTATCCTCTTTTGGATTTAATAAATCAGATTGTTTTTCCAGAATAACTCTTTTTCTTTCTGATTCATTAACAATATCTGAGACAATACCCTGTTCTATTTCTTTAGCTTTTTTTCTAAAGTCGACCAAAGAGGCTTCTATTTCTCTTTTTCTGTGTTTAATCGCAGCAGATTCATCAACACTTGTATTGACGTTGGCAAAATCTTCTAATACCCCTGTTTGTTTTGGTTTTTCATCTTCATTCATGTGTTTATAATACACTATTGTATTGAAATTAAAAAACACCCCACCCAGTCGCAAGACCAGGTGAGGCGTATTGTCTTTTACCACGCACAGCGGCGAGTCCAGATGATGGCTAGCCAGGCGATATACCCTAAAGATAAAACCAATGTAATAGGTATCTTTCCATCACCCATAGGAAAAACAAAAAAGATCGAATGTAGGACCAGCAACAACACAGAGAGGCCGAACAAGGTGATTAAACTTGATCTGAATATCTGCTTTGTTTTAACCGAGACAAATCTGCGTCTTAAGCCGGGGATGATTTTTAGATATCTATAGCAGTCAGGATCTTCATCGATCCACATCTGACAATTGACCTTTAATTTGTTTAACCTCAATGATTTTGACATCATCTCGGAAATGTCTGATTCAGGTAAGTTGCTGATGTTGCTGTATTCGTCCAAGAGATTCAGAATCGATTGATAGTTAGTTGTCATGTTTTTGTTTATGTTCTTGTGTACATACCATATGTACATGTATATAACTATAGTATTAAATACAAATATTTGAAGATTAATTGGTTAAAATATAACCAAAATCTTATTTAACCTTATATTATAAGCATATTTTACAATAAATTGTCTAATCTAGACTAGACAAAATAAATAATATAATATATCATATAAACATGATACATAAAAAACACCTAGAATACTTGGGATTATCAGATAAAGAAGCTGTGGTATATATAGAGCTTTTGAGATCTGATTCCCTATCTGGCATAGAATTAAGTCGTGCTACAAATATAAAAAAAGCTACTGTATATCTCATCATAGACTCCCTCATCTCAAAAAGTCTTATAAGGGAGATAAAGGTTGGTAAGAGAATACATTTTAAAGCTGAATCACCTGATCAATTCAAAGTCATATTTGATAAGAAAAAATATGAACTCGAAAGTCAGATGAAAAATATTCAAGAAATAATATTTGAGTTAAAATCCATAGAGAGAAAAGTTGGTCAGAAACCAAGTGTCACTTATTATGAAGGAAAGGAGGCTGTTCGTGAATCTTTGCATGAATATACAGGACAGATGGGATATTCACCTGGAGATGATTATGGTATTTATTCATATGATCTTATAGAGAAAATATTTAGTAAAAAAGATATAGAAGAGATAGACAACAAGAGAATAGAAAATAATGTAAAGTTCAAAGCAATATACACCGGTGGAAATAAATTCATCCCCAATAAATCCAATCAAGAGTTAATAAAGATCGCTCAAGATAAGTTCCCTATAGAATCAGAAATACTTATTTTTAATGATGAAGTTAGAATACATACATTGGGAAAAGATATTTTTGGTATTGCTATAAAAAATAAAGAGTTTGCCACAACAATGAAGAGTTTGATTGATTATATATTTAGTTTGAGAAAATAGAAAACCCGGCCTTTTTAGGGGACGCGGGTCTGAATCGAAAGTAAGGCTGTAAAGCTTATGGGATGATCTCGTCAATCTTACTCGCAAGCAAGGATTGTACCATCCTGTGGAGATGTGAGTGAGCTGTTATAACAGCCAAATCGTTTTTCCAATCATCACCCAGTGGAACCTTCAGGTCTGATATCAATAGGGTTCTGAGTCTGTATGCAAGATCTGGGAATATCCCTTTAGCTGCTAAGCATCTACGAACATCATCTAAAGACTTTGAACCAAAACCCTTGTAGTAAGTGAGTGCATCTTTGGAGACAACGACTAGCTGCCATACATACTCAAGACCCATTTTTTTCAACAGGTTAATAGTCTTCACAGAAAAATCTAATCCCGGAGTATTAATCGACGATAATAGAATGGCGAAAATATCCTTATCTTTCTGTTGTTTTACTATTTTGGTTGGAGGTGCTATAGGTGGTGCAACCGGTGGTGCCTCAAATAAAGCAAGTTTTTGATCAAATTCAATGATAACCTCGACGGGTTCTTCTTTGACGACACCATCAGCATATCCAATGGCATATCTAGGTATCCCTGTAAAAAAGCCGTCTTTAAATCTTTTAGAGAGATGCTGTCTCAATATGGTCTGGACTTCTTCCCAACTTAATACAATCGTGGTAGTTGCTTTCATGATTTTAATGTGGTACAAAACAAAGACTATCACAACACACAATCTATTTCAACACACCCTTCATCATCCTGCAACTATAGAGATTTTATTTTAAAAATAAAAAACCCGGCCTTTTTAAAGGACGCGGGAAATTAAATCAATCCATGATTACCTATTGAATGTTAAGTTTTTTCATAGCCATTTCACATGCCGCAAGAAAACCTATGCACAGAGACATAGAACCTGTAAGCATTGAAAGGGCCCAGACGATAGAAAAAATCAACGACAATGGATTGTCACTAGTACCCATAATCAGACTTGATGCAGCCATCAATAATCCGGATGAAAAGTAAACAGCAACAGACAGGTAAAGAACCTTTGTGCAGAGACTGTGAGTTTTTTGAAGATGTTCAATAATCGAAGCGTGAGTATTTTCTGAATTCATACACTATTATTATATAACAACATTCGTATAAATACAATGACTATATATTATTTCAACACACTCTTCGCCACCTTTTTCATCACCCTTTTATCAAAAGGTTTTGGTATCACATAATCAGCCTTTAATTCCCTTTTACTTATTATACTTGCTACAGCATAAGCTGCTTTTATCTTCATATCATCTGTAATACTTTTCACTCCAGCATCAAGCGCACCACGAAATATCCCCGGAAAAACCAAAACATTGTTTATCTGATTTGGATAATCAGATCTACCTGTGCCAAAAACAGCGATCTTGGTTTTCTTAGCCTCTTCATAACTTATCTCAGGATTTGGATTTGCCATCGCAAAGACTATAGGATGATCGGCCATATCATTAACCCATTCTTTTTTTAACACATCCGCTTTTGAAACGCCTATAAACATATCAGCATTTTTTATAGCTTCTTTTAAACCACCTTTAACATTTTCCATATTGGTAATCTCAGCAAGTTCTAACTTGTATTTGTTAAGATCAGTTCTGTCTTTATTTAAAGTATCAACAGAATCAACTATTATCATACGTCCAGCATCAACACCTGCTTTAATCAAAAGTTTTGATATAGCCAAAGCTGCTGCGCCTGCACCATTTACAATGACTTTTATATCTTTAATATCTTTCTTAACAAACTTAAGAGCGTTGATGATGCCAGACAATACAACTATAGCGGTACCATGTTGATCATCATGAAAAACTGGTATATCAAGATCTTTTTTAAGCCTCTCCTCTATCTCAAAACATCTTGGAGCAGATATATCCTCTAAGTTTATACCACCAAAAACAGGGGCTATGTTTTTTATAGTCTTTATTATTTCCTCTGTATCTTGAGTATTCAAACATATTGGAAAAGCATCAACATTTGCAAAGACTTTAAAGAGTGCACATTTACCTTCCATAACAGGTAAAGCTGCCTCTGGACCAATATTACCCAAACCAAGAACCGCAGAACCATCTGTTATAACTGCTACAGTGTTAGCTTTTATAGTATGTGTGTATACAGCTTTTTTATCTTTGGCTATAAGCTTACAGACCTCAGCAACACCAGGAGTATAAGCAATAGAGAGATCGTTACGATTCTTTATAGAAACTTTAGATTTTACCTCAAGTTTTCCTTTGTGTTTTTTATGTAAATTAAGTGATAGTTTGTTGAAATCCATGAGGATGATTATATCACATCATTTTGTCTAACTTTCATTAACATAACACCGAGTATATTTTGTCCAACACCTGCCTTGTTTTTACCCCAATAGATATCTTTCCACCAATTCAATTCTTCAAGATATTTATCACCTGTGTCCTGTAATTTTTTATAATTCTCAGGATTTAAAACACTATCAAATTTTTGTTTTAAAAGACTGAACATTACTTCATTTTTCTTTATATTCCAATCTTCATCTGTATATCCATCAGGTTTATTCTTTCTATTATATTTAATAGACCTTGATTCTGTACATGTTTGAAAATACCCTCTATTTTCAGGTTTCCACTTAGCCGCTTGATATGCGAGTTCAACACTTGTGTATTCAACGTCATCTAAAAAGACTTTTGCTGGCCAAAAATTACTTAAAAACGCAAACTCACCAAAAAAACCTTTTATTTCGTACTCATTGTGTACGACAAAATCTTTCCAATCCATTTTTTTATATTCTGAACCTGTTGGCCCTATTTCTGTGTAGAGTAGTTTTTCCATACAAATTAACTTGCGATTTTTTTAAAAATAAACATATCATTCGACCCACCTTTTTTCATAGGTATTTTACCTAAAACAAATACAGGCCTTTCCCTTGTACCGAAAGATAACATTTGACTATCATCACCCTGTACTTTCATCTCTTGTAATTTTTCATTTATAATCTGACGATATCTATTAAACAAATCATCTTCATTACCAAATCTTTCTGTAACCAGTCTTGAAACAGTATTGTAATCATCAAAAGTAAAACCTGTTCTCGCTTTTTTGAACTCATCTATGTCATCAACCTCTTCCCAATATTTATCAAGATATTCTGTATCTAATATTGAACCATCATCTGTTCTTTGTATAACCCCAACCACCTCAAAGCCTTGTAAATTTTTAATCTTATCAGCGGTTTCGTGATAATTATTACACAGAACAAAACCATCATTTTGTACAAAACTTGCGGGTATATCTGGTTCAATTTCTGGATTAAGCAAGATTAGTAAATCAACCAACCCTGGATCAAACCCCATCACATCTACACATAAGGCATTAAAACCTTTTTCCTGTAATGCTTCAACAGCTTGTTTATCCTTTTCGGCATAAACAACTGTACTTTCAGGAAATACAATTGATGGAGATACATCATATGCACCACAAGGGTGATAAACAACCTTAGGATTAAAACCAAATCTCTCTTTAAATAAAGAATACATTGATATTAAATCATCATGACCTCTGACCTCTGACAACGATCTCTCATGATTATCAATGTTTATACTTATTTCTGGTAAAAAATCAGATTCATTCATATTCAGATTATATCAATCTCTATATGCAATTACCACAATCACAATTCTATTTTCCTCAACCTCTCCATCGCATAACTATATGTCACCCTACTCATCTTTTCTTTATTTTCTCTAATAAAACTTATTAGATCCAGCTCACTACACCTTTTACCCGATTCTCTAAGCATCCAACCAACAGCTTTGTGTATGAGATGATGTTTATCTTTAAAGAGTTTTTTGGCTATATAAAATATCTCTTTATTTTCATGTTGTTTTATTTTATAAAATGAAGAAACGACTATAACTCTTCGCATCCACAAATCATCACCTGATATACATCTATCAGTAAAATCCCTCAACTCTTTTTTATTCATATAATTATAAATATAATCACCCACCATATTGTAAGCCGATATATCTACAAGATCCCAATTATTTATACCTTTTTTGAAACCGACATTATCAATATAGATGTCAAATATCTGTTTCTTATCGTCTTTTGTTTTTGAATTTTTATAAAAATTTTCTAATATACATAAAGCAATAAATCTCTCTTCATGATACTTACTACCTAACAAAGTTAAAGAATCTTTTATGGTAAATTGTTTTTTATATTTTTTATATATAGCCCTTGTATCCGGAACTGTAGCACCTAGGAAAACATCACCTTCTCCATATCCACCTTTTTGGGTTTGAAAAAAGGACTTACATATCTCACTACGTTTTTTGGTTGAAATATTCTTTAATTCTCTGTGTATTGTATTTATAAACATATATACTAAGCATTATACATAATACAATAAAAAAGATATACTTAAAAAATGATACAAAGCCTACTCCAAAAACCCATACCTGAAGTATTTACGATAAACAAACTCCACCAAAATGCTCTGGATCGATTACACCTGAAAACCATATCAGACCTCCTTTATCATTTTCCTGTTCGTTATGGCAATGCTTTTAAAGCCAGTTACATACGTGACGCTGAGCCAGATCTAAATGTAGTTTTATATGGAGAGATAGAGAAGATAGAAGTCTCACAAAGTTTTAAAACCAAGATAATAATAGTTGACGCAATACTAAAAGATGATACTGGTCGTATAAAGTTATCTTGGTATAATCAAATATACATAAGCAAACTGTATAAAGAAGGTGATGTAGTTAAGGTGTCAGGAATCATCAAAGAACAGAAAAATAGATATAGCATCATAAACCCAACAATAGAAAAAACAAAATCAGACCCTTTAAATCAAGGTGTTAATCTTTTTGGTCAAAATCAAGAAGTATTATTTCAACCAGTATACAAAGAAAGTAAAAATCTAACCTCAAAATATATACATGGTTTAATAGAGAAAATATTCTTAAATCCAGATTTTAAAAACATAAAAGATAATATTCCAGAAGATGTTAGAAAAAAATATTCACTTCCCAATCTCCATGACGCACTCATATATATACATAGTCCTAAAAAAGAAAAAGATACGGAGATAGCGAAAAAAAGATTTGCTTTTGAAGAAATATTTTATATACAGCTTAAAAATGCCCAAAGAAAAAAAGAAGCAACTGAATCATTGTCATATTCTTTTGTTGGACTAGATGAGGCATTGGATAATTTTAAAAAACATCTCTCTTTCGATCTAACCGAAGCTCAAGAAAAAGCTATAAATGCTATATTGCATGATTTCAAAAAAATACATCCTATGTCAAGACTTCTTGAAGGGGATGTTGGTTCTGGAAAAACTGCAGTAGCGGCGGCGGCATCATACGCTATAATTGCTTCTCGTGTAAAAAGCATGAGGGATCAAGATCAAAAGAATTCTCGCCTACAAGTTGCATATATGGCACCGACCGAGATATTGGCTAAACAACATTATGAATCATTCACTCAATTATTTGCCAAATTACCTATAAATATAGGACTTATTACAGGATCGGGGTGTAAAAAATTTCCATCAAAATCATCATTACTTACAAATAAACAAGGCACAGATATTTCCAAAAACCAGATGTTAAAATGGATAGCCTCAGGCGATATATCTATCATCATAGGCACACATGCACTTATACAAAAGTCTGTAGTGTTTCGTGATCTTGCTTTTGTAATCATAGATGAACAACATCGTTTCGGAACAAAGCAAAGACAAAAACTTGCCAACAAACATCTTATCGACGAAGAAACAAAAGATAAACTCAAGAAAAAAGATACTTTGAGAATAAATAAAAAGTCATATATTGACAATAAAACTCGTCCTGATTTTGAGAAGATAATACAAACACCACATCTACTTTCTATGACGGCTACACCTATACCCCGCACCCTAGCCCTCACCATATATGGAGATCTTGATCTATCAATAGTAGATCAGATGCCAAGTGGAAGAAAACCAATTATCACAGAAATAATCCGCGAAGAAGAAAGAAAAAAGATGTATGAAAAAATACATAAAGAATTAAAAGATGGTAGACAGGTTTATGTTATATGTGCACGCATAGAAGATCCAGATCCTGATCTAATGAGTAAGCTCAATGTAAAATCTGTAAAAGAAGAAGCAGATAGACTTTCTAAAAATGATTTTAAGGATTACAGGATCGGAATACTACACAGTAAGATGAAAACAGCGGAAAAAGATAAAGTGATGAAAGATTTTCTTGATGGAAAAACAAATATACTTGTAGCCACATCGGTGATAGAGGTTGGTGTTAACGTCCCGAATGCGACAGTGATAATAATAGAAGGTTCTGATAGATTCGGTCTTTCACAAATACATCAGCTTCGTGGTCGTGTTATACGAGGAAATCATCAAGCTTATTGTTATCTATGTACATCAAGTTCAAATACAAAAACAGCTGAAAGACTCGAGGCTCTGAAGAAGGCTAAAAATGGATTTGAGTTGGCCGAACTTGATCTTAAGATGCGCGGTGCCGGACTGTTGTATGGTGATAAACAATGGGGTTTGTCAGATATAGGTATGGAGGCTATAAGGAATATAAAGATGGTTGAAGCTGCTCGTGAGGTGGCGTCAGAGCTTGTGGAGAGGGGTTTAAATGATGATTTGAGTAAGCTTATGGAGGAAAATGAGGGGTTGCATATGGAATAGGGTTTGTGGAGTCTGTGGACTTTGGCGGGCTTGATAAGTCTAGACAGCTATGGTATAAATACATTCCCACACCTATGAAAATTCCAGAAATCATCGTAGATTTTGAGAAGATACAGCCTATAAGACCAACACTGAAGGATAGTGCATCTTGTAGGCACTGTTCAACACTAATCCGCCTGATAAGGTCTGGTGTTATAACTTTAGATGAGGAAAAACATAAAAATCTAATACACTGGTTATCTCAAAGAAAAGATAACTACAATCAGATAGCAATGACAATGAATGAGCTGGCGGCCACTGGTTAGGCCGCTATTTCTTTATTCAAATTTTGTTCATCCTCATCAGTAAAATCTATTTCAGATATTATGGACAGATTACCTGCCCTACCCCAGTGACCATCATTATCTGGGTGATGATTATTACCAAGAGCAAGGTTAGCCCTGACAACATAAATTTTTTTGAATTCTTTTTTTCTAAAAAGTTTATCGAGAGATAGTGAATAATACGCCATAGGCTGGTCACCATTTCTATGATCATTTTCTGTACCTTTTATATACCACCCTTCTCTAAAACGACCTGGTGTTTTATCTTTTAAAATATTGTATGGTGTAGCATGAAAACCAAGATGTGGTTCTAAATCCTTGTTTATTTCTATAATATATTTTATAAAATTCATCCAATCCTCTCTACTAAATTCTGTTTTATCTTTAAGGTTAAATTCTTCAAAAAAAGATTTAAATTGTCTCAATCTTATTTCATAAGGTAATGAACAAAATATTTCTCTATCCCTTTCAGATAGATCTTCATCCAAAAATACATCGTCAAATAATTCCAAAGAATCATCATCTATACCTAATTCTTTAAAATCAATCTTATAATCAGAAATTATCTTTTGTTCGACTTTTTGTTTAAAAAGAATCTCTTTAAGATCTTGTGTTTCAAAAGTCCATCTTCTATCTTCTTTGTATGAAAAGTCTTCAGGGTTGGTCATAATGTGCAAGCACTAGGATTCGAACCTAGGACCGGTCGTGTATAAGACGACTGCTCTACCAACTGAGCTATGCTTGCAATGCTATTAATATAGCATTTTTAAGATTTTGTGCAAATACTATTTACCCTTCCCTAAAAACTTCTTTTTAGAAACAATAGACCTACCCAACTCTTTTTCAAGTTGTTTTCTTGCACCTCCTGCTATATTTCCACCCCTCTTTGCATCAACCTTAAGTTTTTCTACACCTTTAGAATCTTCGTTTTTATGTATTTCGGTGGTTGATTTTTCACCAAGCATGTTGAAAATAAGTTCAAAATCATCCATATGATCTCTAAGGTTTTCCTTTTTTAAACCCTTTATTTTTTTATATTCTAAAGGAGTTACTCCGAAGGTAGCTTTTGATATCTCAGAAGTTAAAAGTTCATAATCTTTATCTTCTCTGGCGCCTCTATTTTTCCATTCATCTGTTAATTCTTCTCTTATCGCAATACCTCTTATTCTCTTCTCTATCCAACCATCACTGTAACCTTTCATCCTATATAACATCCTTGTTCTTTTTGTGGCAAGCTCTGGATCCTCTATCTCTTTTACACGTTCAAAACCAACCTTAGCAAGCCATCTTTTAAAAGGTTCTGCTTTAGGTGATGGTATGGATTGTATGATACGGAAGATACCCTCTGTATTTGCACAGTCTGTTAGATAGTTTTTACCGTCTGAGGATTCTAATTTCAGTTGTAGACAAACTGTCGACAACTGAAGACCTTCTTCATTCTCAAATCTGGTTTTTAATTTAAACCAATAATCACGCGGATTTATACTTTCCGTAAGTGCCTCTACCACATCCACCACAGAGAAAAACCACTCATTTTTATGAAGTATTTTACGTATTTTTTTGTTTTTAAATATTGATATTTGGGTTGATATTTGTTCCATGAATGGATTATATCAAAGACAAAGTTAGAGTGTTGTGTTGTATTTATTTTTAATCTTGTAATTTAAATACCGCAACAAGAGCATCTTTAAAAGTTAAACCTTCTCTGGGTACAAAACCATGCATTCCATCACTATTTTCCAACATATCCATATCATATATAGATAAGGCTCCACCCTCTAGAGCATACACCGTTGCTGATTCACCGGTTATATTACCGTCATTCAATAGTTCATCCTCACCAGAACACCATATTTCTTCGGAATCAGGAATATCTGTACCGGTTTTTTTTACATCATTTACATTTTCAACATCAAAACCTCTATACAAAAGATTTGGTTTATATAAACCTAATGTTTTTAAATATCCGATTATATGATTTTTGTATATTTCACGACTATCACTAGACCAGGTGTCTATTTTAGATAAATCAATTTTTTTAAAAATAGCCTTATTTTGTTTTCTTTCAGGATTACCTTCTTTCATAAGACAAATAATATCATATTGAAAAAATAAAATCCCCCCCATGTCGCCATGAAAGGATTTTTATGATACTATACCAAATCATCTAGATTTATCTTCCCCGCTTCCCATTTTTCTATTACTTCTATAGCTTTATTTATACCATTTTTTTCAATAAATATATCTAATCTGACCAAAAATCTTGGCCCAAAAATACCATCTATTTCTTTACTAAAAGCTTTCCATTGATTGGTAGAATTTTGTTCATTATTGTTTTTAACTATGTGTCTAAAATACACTCCTGAAATCTTTGTAAGAATATTTATCTGTCCTTTTTCAGATAATAAATTTATTAATTTAATTTCAGCTTTATATCTTGGATAAACTTCAGGCGTATCTTTTTCATTGTTATTGGCCATCATGGCAGCAACCACATCTGTAAAAGCTTCATTTAACCAAATAAATCCCCTGTTTTTATCTTCAAAATTACCAGAAAAATCCACACCCGTAGACTGTACACCTGCTGGATCATTCCACGGGCCCATATGTATAATTTTTGAGTAATCAATACTTATAGCATGAAGAAGTTCGTGAAAGTATATATATCTAAAACCTTCCTCTGAAAAAAAACTGTCTAGACCTATATACACCTCACCTTTAGCAACGTGTTTAGCGGTTGTCAAATTAAATTTATCTCCAAAATATGTACCATCTAGAAATTTAATAGGAGTTTTTTCAACAATAGATCTAACTTTATCAAAATCAATGTTTATATTATACCTAGATGACATTTGTTCAATCATGGTTACAAAATCTTTTTTTGCTTCATCTTTATAGGATAGCGCTTTTTCATATTGTCCTAAATAATAGAGTTTATAATTAAAAATAAAATCCTTTATTTTTTCAACACCATCATTTTCTCCAGATTTAATCTTGTCAAAAATTTCTGACATATTCTCCCGAAGGCGGTCCAACCCACCCTGCAATGAATCTATTCCAAATTCTGTCATAGAGACACTATACAAACCTATATCTTTAGCCTGGATAATTTTATTACAAACCTTTTCTAAACCTATGATTGATTCTGGTCTGGATTCAGAAGATAAACCCTCGATCATGTTTTCAACTTCTATTATACTGACATCGGTTTTCCAACTAACCCCTCCAGAAAAACCTTCGGGATTTATTGGCTTTATTTCTATTGGTTCTGATCCTATTTTCATATAGATAGTATTTTATATATTAAATTATTTCTATTCCTTCTCCACCTTAATTCCAAACCCTCTAATAATATCCTCATACTCACCTTGTTCCAAAGTCTCTTTCTCCACCAAAGTTTTTGATATTGCATCCAAACATTCTCTGTTTGTATTTATAATATCTATAACTCTTTCATAGGCTTCATTCATAATCTTCGAAACTTCATTATCAATAAACTCATTTGTTTTTTCACTATAGTTTTTACTCTCAACATTATTACCGAACATCGCTCTGCCGCCGGCAGGCTCTAAAGCAATAGGACCAACAGCATCACTCATACCGTACTTTGTAACCATGTCTCGAGCGAGCGCTGAAGCTACCTGAAGATCATTTGAAGAACCTGTGGTTAGGTCACCAAATATAGTTTTTTCAACAACATAACCACCCAAAGATACAGCTATATCATCTAAGAATTCTAGTTTTGATTGCATCTTCTTTTCTTCATTTGGAAGTTTTAATGTGTACCCTGCGGCGCGTCCACGAGAGATGATAGAAACTTTATGTACAGGATCAGCATATTGGAGTATAGAAGCAACTAAAGCATGTCCACCTTCATGATATGCAGTAACCTCTTTTTCTTTTTTAGACAAAGCATGAGTTTGTCTAATGGGTCCTAACATAACTTTTTCAATAGAACGTATAAGATCATGTTGAGATATTTGTTTTTTATTTTCACGAGCAGCAAGTATAGCAGCCTCATTCATGATTGAGTGTAGATCAGCTCCAGAAAAACCAGGTGTCCTCTCTGATACAGTTTCAAGTCTAACATCTTTCTCTAGGGGTTTATTTTTAGCATGTATTTTAAGTATCTCTAATCTATCTTTTCTATCAGGTAATTCAACATTTACCCTTCTATCAAAACGACCCGGTCTAAGTAATGCAGGATCTAAAACATCAGGTCTATTTGTAGCAGCCATGATTATAACTGAATCACTTGGTTCAAAACCATCCATCTCAACAAGTATCTGATTTAGAGTTTGCTCACGTTCGTCGTTTCCCCCACCCATACCTACACCACGAACTCGTCCAACAGCATCTATCTCATCTATGAAGATGATAGACGGTTGTGAAGCTCTAGCAACCTTAAACATATCACGAACACGAGAAGCTCCAACACCAACAAATAATTCTACAAACTCTGAACCTGATATAGAGAAGAATGACACACCAGCTTCACCTGCCACCGCTCTGGCAAGCAAAGTCTTTCCTGTTCCTGGAGCACCCATCAAGAGTATACCTCGAGGTATACGTGCACCTATATTTGCAAACTTTTTAGGATTCTTTAGAAAATCAACAACTTCCTCGAGTTCATTCTTAGCCTCTTTAACACCCGCAACATCTGCAAATGTAATCTTTTGTTTTTGTCCATCTGAACCCATAAGTTTTGCCCTCGACGATCCAAAAGAGAAAGCTTGCCCTCCCGCCCCTTTTATACCACGAGAGAAAAACCATATTACAACAATAAGTAGGAGTAGGGGAAATAAAAACGGTAATATGTTTACAAATATATTACCAACACTCTTATCTTCTTTTATTTCTACAGATGTCAGTGCGAGTTTGACCTTATCCACCCCAAGATTTGACAGGGTTTCAGTTAAAGATGATTGTGTTTCTTTTTTAGAAGTTTTTTCTGTTCCGTCTTTGTATACTATATCTATCTTTTCATTAGTATTTTTAATAGATGTTATTTTTTCAGCATTTATATCATTGACCAATTCTGTTAGATTGATATTTTTATCATCTTTTTTATCTTCTTGAAAATAACCACTCAATAAAAATATTATTCCAAAGAATATTATAATCCCGATAGTGTTTTTGATAATTATAGCTGTAATACTAGTTTTTTTGACTTTGACCATATGTATGATATTAGCATTTATTTGTGTTATTATCTATATATATTATGAGCAAAACCCAAAATAAAAAAGCCCATCATAACTATGAAATACTAGAGAAAATAGAATCTGGTATAGTACTTTTTGGTTTTGAGGTTAAAGCAGTCAGAGCTGGACACATAACTCTTGATGGATCATATGTACTTATAGATAAAGCAAATAAGGTTTTTCTGGTGGGGGCAAACATAAGACCATTACAGGTAGCAAACATACCTGATTCATATAATGACATAAGACCTAGAGAACTATTGTTAAAAAAGAAACAAGTAAAAGATCTAAAGGAAAAAACTGAAATTATTGGTAATACCTTAATACCAGTATCTATTTATAGTAAAGAGGGTCTGATCAAGGTTGAGATTGCACTTGCTCGTGGAAAGAGAAAGTTTGATAAACGTCAAAGTATCAAAAAACGTGAGGCAGACATAGAGATTGGTAGGATTTTTAAGAGATAGAATAAAATTTGTTTATAAATGGTTTAAAATATGAATCAATATCACCTTTATCGACAGTTAATTTATTGAAAGTTAATCTATCATCTATAATATAAATAAGTTTTTCTAACTCCATCGATCTGTTTAACATTTCTAATTTTTGATATATTTCAGATATTATTTTTTTAGATCTATTTGCAGACATGTTTATCATCTCGATATCTTTTTTGTCATATGAAAAAAATCTCTTTATCTCTATACCGAGATTACACATTAAAAAAAGACTGGTTCTTTCTGTGTTGTTCATATAATTTGTTTATTTATTATATTTTTAA
>CAIZLB010000042.1 GCA_903933735.1 uncultured bacterium
ATAGTATTTATTATTCTTAAATATAAATATATATAGATACAATGAAAATTTTTAGAAAGATTTATACTCGCCTAGTCAGTATTTATGCCAGATTCGCACCATTTTGGCTTATAAAGTTTTTACCAAACAGAACCGCTCCTGCAAACATGAGATATCATTTTATAAAGGAATTGGCTGTAAAAAACAATATAAAAGTTTTTGTTGAGACAGGAACTTATTTGGGTGATACCACTAACTCTCTGTCAAGGTATTTTAATAAGATATATACTTTTGAGATATCAGAAGATCTTGTGAGTATGGCCAAGAAAAGATTTGAGAATCAAAAACATATAGAGATAGTTCACGGTGATAGTGGTGTTGAATTAGAAAATATTTTACCAAAAATAAATGAAAAAACTATTTTCTGGTTAGATGGTCACTATTCTGAAGGCTTTTTGTATTCCAAGAGAAATAATCTAGACACTCCTATAATAAAAGAGATTGAAACTATATTTAAATCCAACATAAAAGATCTTGATAATATAATATTGATTGATGATGCTTTTGAGTTTGATGGAACAAGGGGGTATCCGACAATTAAAGAGCTAGAATCATTGGTCAATACTTATAATGATAGATATAAAGTCGTGGTGAAATACGATATTGTCTTTATTGTCCTTAAGGGTAAATAATATATTTCTAATCAATGGTTGCGTGAATTGATTGCGTAAATATAACCATCTTTGACGCTGACTCTAAAATCGTTCTTGATTAATAGGTCGACAATCTCTTCATGTTTGTGATCATTTATATCATCATGATATTCCATCGATATCTTACTGACGGTATTTTTTATGAATTCCATATCTTCTTGAGTCATTATCTCATATTCAGCACCTTCACAATCTAGTTTTAAAAAATCTATTTTGTTTATATTTTTTAAATTACAGTATTTTTTTAGATTGATTATATTAACATCTATCATTGTATTTGTGTTATCTCTACTGTATAGACTGTGACAACCATTATGTGTGTTGGAGACGTAAAATTTTATTGGATTGACGGCATCATTACCCACGGCAAAGTTTTCAAGTATAATATTTTTTATATTATTAATCTCGACAGTTTTTTTGATCTTGTCTGCCAATACAGGTAACGGTTCGAAAGTGTATATTTTACCAGTCTTATTTTTTTGAGATGCAAAATAAGAAAAAAAACCATTATTTGCACCTATGTCAAAGACAATGTCTCCGTTGTTGATTTCTAAACCCTCGGGATTATAGTATTGTTTATAGAAAATCTCAGAAAACATTGATAAATCGGCTTTACCTATTTTATCATCAACGTGTATATTTAAACCGTTTCTCAATACAATATTCTCTATTTTCCTGTCAAATATTTTTGCAAACAAAACTTGAGGCCAGTTTTTGATCTTTGTTATTATGGCTAATAATACTATTGTGTAATTTTTAATCATTTATATATTTTTTATTAAATCTTTTAATTTATTCTCAATCATGTCTGTAGAATAATCTTTTTCTATCATTTCTACACATTCTTTTTGATATCTCTTGATTATATCAGGATTATCAAGGTAATATAATATATTTTTTGCTAATTCTTCATAGTCGTATATATCATGAAATAATGCCTTATCTTTAAATGTATATGTGAATGACATTATTTTAGGTAAACATAATACATTTCCACATAAGGCTGTATCATATACTGCTACACATTGACCTTCACTAAGAGATGAATTTATTGAGATTAGAGTCAGATTCAACAGATTGGCTAATTTACTATCTTGGTCCATATATCCATGAAGTATTATATTTGGATTACTTTCAAACTCTTCTTTTAGAAAATCTTTAATGTAGTTTTTGCCTACAATATTTAATTTAATATCGGAGTATTTTTGATTAACTAGTCCAAGAGCTTTTATTATTGTAGGTATATTTTTTATAGGTGATATATTGCCAAAATAGACTAAATCCTTTCTTTCTTGATCTACATTTGTTAGTTTAAAAATATTTTGAGATACAATGAGAGGTATAACAAAAAGTTTTTTAATATCAGTACCTTGCTGTATCAAAAACTCCTTCTCTGCTTCATTGTTTAATCTTATGGCTGTAAAGAATCTATAAACAAAGTTTTGAATTTTTTGTTTCAAAGGTGTCTGTCTTTTTGGTTGTGTGTGGGCCATAAAGATAGTTTTTCTAGATAAAAAGGGGACTATGAAAGATTGCCACTCCAAACTGTTTATATAAAATAGACTATTTTGTAATGAAAATCTTATTACTTGAAATATGAAATTAAATATGTTCTCATATTCTATGATTTCAATGTCTGGATCAAAATTTGGATCATTCTTTATAATATTTTTATCTCCTTTGATTATGATCCACGGTTTGAGACCTAAACTTTTTGCGATTTTTAATATATGAAGGTGGTAATTTTCATCAGGATAAAAACCATAAAAATGTTCATGATATCCCCATATTATAGACACAAAATTCCTTTTGTTATTTTTATCTTTTGCAAACATATTTTTATAATCCTAAAGTGGTTTAATTATAGCCTTAATAAATGAAATCCTCTGCTCTCTCATACCTCTGATAGATAGTATAATCAGGAAAGGTAAGGTATATGCAATTATATTTGCGATGACGGCACCCTTTATCCCTAAAATAGGTATCAATATATAATTTAATATTAAACTAATAGACATACCTACTATATTCATAGATAATATTGTCTTGAATTTGTTCTTGGCAAATAAGAATTGATTCAGAGCTGTTGCCATGAAAAAACCAATAATAGACCATATGTATAATCTCAATATCCATATACTTTCTGTATAGGCTTCACCATACAATGTGTTTATTAGAATGGGGGATATAAAGTACATGATTATACATATTAGTATCGCTGAATAAAATAAAAGGCTATATAGATTTTTACTTCTATTTAAAAATAATCTATTATCTGTTTTTTCAGAATTCAGTATAGCTGGTAATAAAGAAATACATATGACTTCTGATATGAGAAACCAAACTTCGGAAAATCTCACGGCTATAGCGTATAAACCGAGTGATTCTGAGCCCAACAATACTTTTATGAATATTTGATCCACTCTTATATATATAGAAGCTGCCAATGCTGACACTGTAAAAGGCCATGATCTTAACATGAGGTCTATTATTATATTTTTATTTGGCTTTAAATCGAATATTTTTCCTACATATTTTTTATATAAATATATATACCCAACACTACTCATGAGATGATCAAGTACGTATGAAGATAATAGATATACAAGAGGTAGATTGAAATACAGTATTCCAATCTTTATCATAGAAGAAAATATTACTACTATCACACCTAAAATGGATATAGATTTATTCTTCGCATTTATTCTAAAATAAGAGTCAATAACATTAAAAGATTGAAATATAGTAAAAGTAGAGTAAACCAATATCATTAAAATCGTAGTCGATGTATTGGCTAAAAATAAACCAGCAATAGTTGCTGTAGATATTGTAATTAAACTGTTTATAAATTTTATAATAAGCGCAGATCCGAGTATCTTTTCAGTATTATCTTTATCATCATGAAGTCTTTTTGTGAGTAATGAATCTATTGCAAATAAAGTAAAACCTGCAATACTAACGAAACTGATGATGAAGCTAAAGGTTCCGTATTGTTCAGGACCTAGATTTTTAGCTATATAGATGCTTACAAATAAGTTTATGAGTAATGTAAAAACACGTGCTACAAACATCCACCCCATATTCCTAAAATACTTTTGAAACCCCTTTTCACCCCATTTTTCTTTTATTCTGTGGATTAATTTATTCATATATTATCTCTTTAAAATACATGTTATAATACTCCGCATGAATACACAAATACAAGACATTAAAAAATTTCTTAGAGTTGCAACTATTATATTAGTTGCTTCAACATTATTAACCCCATTTATATTCTCAGGTGATTTGTTTTTTCCTTTTATAACAAGTAAGGCTTTCTTTATGAGATTCATGATTATTCTATCTACGGTCTCATACACAGGTCTGATCCTCATAGATAAAAACTCTAGACCTAAAAAGTCTCCTATGTTATATGCTCTCCTTGGCTTCATGTTCATCTTGATATTGGCCACTTTAAACAGTGTCGATGTCACACGTAGTATGTGGTCCAACTTCGAACGCATGGAAGGTTTGGTGACCATGCTATATATGGCTGTACTTTTTATAGTTTCAGCTTCCATCATAAGAAGGTCAGAATGGTCCTATCTTATGAATTTCTCTATTATTGTTTCTATACTAGTCGGTATTCAAGCATTGAGTACAGCAACTCAAAGCGCTGATCGTATCTCAGGACATCTTGGAAACTCATCATATCTAGGGGTTTACGCTCTTATTCATATATTCTTTGGATTACTTGGTGCTTTAATGATATTTAGAGGAAACAGAGAAAAAGAGTTGATGGAATCGGGAGATCATAGTTCAGCCAAAAAACTAAATACAAACAACTATATCTCAATAGTATTATACGTATTAATTGCTATATTCAATGCTTATATATTGTTTAAGACAGGTACAAGAGGAGCTTTTGTTGGTTTGGTTGTGGGTCTTATATTGACTTCTATATATCTCGCTTGGAAAGAAAAAGATAAGATTATTCGTTTTGCAGCGATGGGTTTTTTGTTGGCTGTCATAGTATCTGTTTCTTTTTTGGGTATATTCAAACATTCATCTATAGTACAAAACTCTAATCAACTTTCTCGTTTTGCTGCCCTGATCACTTGGGACCTCAAATCAGTTCTAAAGAATCAAGGTGAAGCAAGAACTCTAATATGGCGTATGGCATATGAGGGTGTAAAAGAGAAACCATTACTTGGTTGGGGGCAAGATAATTTTTCTTATGTTTTCGCAAAACATTATAAACCAGGTATGTATGCACAAGAACAATGGTTTGATAGATCCCACAATGTGTTCATGGATTGGTTAACCGCGGCAGGTGTGTTTGGTCTCGGTGGATACTTATCACTCTTTGTATTTGCCTTGTATTTTATATTTTCTAAAAAAGCTAAGTTTACCATCATAGAAAAATCTGTATTACTTGGATTATTGGCATCATATTTTATACACAATATTTTTGTTTTTGATAACTTGTCTAGTTATGTATTATTCTTCTTGATACTTGCATATATCAATGATAGATACACTCATGATAAAAATGAAAAGATAGAACATAAAAATTTATCAGAAAATGATACAAACATGATTATCTTCATAGGAATAATTGCATTGATAATATAGATC
>CAIZLB010000043.1 GCA_903933735.1 uncultured bacterium
AATAATTTTTAAAAATAAAATAAATATATGGCAGTAAAAAAAGCAGTTAAGAAAGCAGCTCCTAAAAAAGCTGTAAAAAAAGTTGCAAAAAAAGCAGTTAAAAAAACTGTGAAAAAAGTTGCAAAAAAAGTAGCAAAAAAAAGATAGTCTACTTTATCCCACTAAACAAAAATGCGTAAGATGAAAATCTCTACGCGTTTTTGTTTTGCTTAATATTTTATATGATTTATGCTATAAATATAGACATGTCATTTTTAAATTTGCTCGGTTCACCTATAAAAAAATATCAAAAAACAGTCAAAATCATCAATGGTTTAGAGGCTGATATATCAAAGCTTACAGATACAGAACTGAAAGATAAATCTTTGGAATTAAAGGGTATTTTAAAAGATGCTGATAAATCTAAGCTAGATGAGTATTTACCTCAGGCTTTTGCTATGGTTCGTGAAGTAGCTCATAGAACTCTGGGTCAAAGGCATTATGATGTGCAATTGATCGGTGGTATGGTTTTACATGATAATAATGTGGCCGAGATGAAGACCGGAGAAGGTAAAACTCAGATGGCAACTTTGCCAACCTATTTGAATGCTCTTGTTGGTCGAGGTGCTCATGTTGTAACTGTTAACGATTATCTGTCGGGTCGTGATGCTGTTTGGATGGGACAGATATATTATGCTCTTGGATTATCTACTTCAGTTATAATGCAAGATCACTCATTTATATATGATCCTTCACACATAAGTCCAGAGCAAGATAAAATAGAAGATGAAACAGGTTCTTTTAAAGTTGGTCATGAATTTTTGAGACCGTGTACTCGCAAAGAAGCTTATGATGCAGATATAACTTACGGTACTAACTCTGTTTTTGGTTTTGATTATCTTTTTGATAACATTGCAAACAGTAAAGAAGAACTTCGTCAAAGAGATCATTATTTTGCAATCATCGATGAAGCTGACTCTATACTTATAGATGAATCACGAAGCCCTTTGATCATATCTCAACCTGCTGAAGAATCAGATGATGTATATAAAACATTTGCATCCATAGTTCGTAATATGAGAAGGGATGAACATTATACTTATGATGAAAAGTTTAAAACCATATCTATAACTGATGAAGGTATAAATCTTGCTGAGAAAAAGTTAAATATTCAAAATCTTTATGATAATGAAAATATAAAATTAATACATCATTTAGAAACTGCTATAAAAGCAGCTGCTATATATCACAAAGATGTAGATTATCTTATTAAAAATAATGAAGTGATAATAGTTGATACTTCGACAGGTAGAATGCAACCTGGACGCCGCTGGTCTGATGGTATACATCAAGCCATAGAAGCGAAAGAAGGAGTTAAAATACAAAGAGAAAGTAAAACTGCAGCATCTATAACATATCAGAACTTGTTTAGACTTTATAAGAGACTCTCAGGTATGACAGGAACTGGTTTTACTTCACGTGAAGAATTTGTGAAGGTTTATGGTTTGGATGTTGTTGAAGTTCCAACTCATAAACCTGTTATCAGAAAAGATGAAAATGATTTGATCTTCATGACAGAGTTGGGTAAGTTCAAGGCTATTGCAAAAAAGATAAAAGAATTGAATCTAAAAGGGCAACCTGTTTTGGTTGGTACTATCTCTATAGAGAGGAATGAATTGTTATCACAATATCTTAAAGTGGCCGGTGTTAAACATAATCTTTTGAATGCTAAACCAGAACTGGCTGAGAGAGAAGGTGAAATCATAGCCCAAGCTGGACGTAAAGGTGCTGTAACTATAGCAACTAACATGGCAGGTCGTGGTGTTGATATAAAGCTTGGGGGTACACCATGTACACTCGAGGAAAATGCAGAAGTAAAAGCTCTAGGTGGTTTATATGTTATCGGCACAGAAAGACATGATTCAAGAAGGGTTGATAATCAGCTTCGTGGACGTTCAGGTCGTCAGGGGGACGCTGGTCAGACACAGTTTTATGTATCACTTGAAGATGAATTGATGCGTGTATTTGCTAACAATACTATAAAAAGTTTGATGGCTCGTATGAAATTACCTGAAGATGAAGCTATACAACATAAACTCGTATCTCGCTCACTTGAATCGGCTCAGAAAAAAATAGAAGGCTTTCACTTTGACTCTAGAAAAAGAGTTCTTGAATTTGATGATGTTTTAAATCAACAGAGACAGAGTATATATACAAAAAGAAGAAGTGTTTTAACTGCTGAAGGTGATGAATTGAAACATGTTATCGATGATTTTATTATGGAGCAAAATATACCTGATGAAAAAAAGACAGAAGATTTTTACAAGATTGCTAAACAATTATGGTTACAAGTTAATGATTATTATTGGATGAATCATCTAGATAACATGGGACATCTTCAGACAAGTGTTAACTTTAGAGCTGTAGGACAACATGATCCTATAGTTGAATACAAAAGGGAAGGCTTGATGGCTTTTCGTGAATTGAATGAGAAAATAAAGTCAGATTTCATTCAAAATGCGTTGAGATTGATAATTAAGTAAATTTTTGTTAATATACTAACCATGAATCAAGAATATGAGGAGATACTAAGTCGACTCAAAGAAATAGAGAGCGAGGTCAAAAGCAATACTAATATACTTATTAGTATACAAAGACGAGCTCGTATAGCTATTCTTTTTTCAGCAATTAAGTGGATGATCATATTAGGAATTACTTTTGGTACTTTTGTATATGCTAAACCTTATTTGGATCAGCTTCTAGATTTATATGGCCAAGCTTTAAGTCAACAGCAACAGGCAAGTGGCCTTATTGATGGTTTAAAAAATCTATTACAGTAAATAACAAAAAGCCAAGGTAGCTCAGTTGGTAGAGCATATCCCTGAAGAGGATGGGGTCGCCGGTTCGAGCCCGGCCCTTGGCACAGCAAACATAAATAAAAAACGGATCATTCAAGGAAAGAATGACCGTTTTTTATTTATGTTTGTATGAGTAAAAATCTTTCAGATTTTTACGAAAAACCAAGGGCAAAAATCCGGAGGATTTTTAGGGCGAGAAAAGCTTTGCTGTATTTTTGAGAATTTTTAATTCGAAAAAATAGCAAAGGTATACTGGTCCTGTAAGGACCGAGATCCCGGCCCGAATGAAATAAAAAATAGACCATCCGTACAAGATGATCTATTTTTTATTAATAATTCCTATTACATATTCTTAACCTTCAACTTTGCCTGTCTTTCTCTATCTATTCTTGGAAGTCGAAGTGTTAGCATGCCTTGTGACTCTGTAGCCTCAGCTTTATCTATATCAACTTCATGTGGTAATTTAACTGTTCTCGAAAAAGTACCCCAATATAGCTCTCTATAATGATAATCATCTTCATTGATAGTCTTCTCGTCTTTTCTCTCACCTCTTATAGTCAACATATCTCTAGATAGGGAGATGTCTATATCATCTTTTCTAACTCCCGGAATCATAGTCTTAACTATAACCTCAACAGGTGTTTCAAATAGATCTATTCCTAATTGTCCTTCAACGGCCATGGGAATATCATCTTCCTCTATCTCAATCTCTATTTCTTCATCATCATTATATTCATCTTCATCGATCTCATCCTCGGCATCTTTTTTATTTATTTTATTAAAAGTTTTACGATTAACTTGCTTCATCTTCTCTAGAGCTTCTTCATCCTCGCCTTTAAAGCTTCCTGTTAATCTTTGTAGAAATGATTTTCGTTTGTTCATGAATCTATTTTAAATGTTTAGAGAGAGATGTGCAAGTTTTTTATTTTCTCAAAAACTAAATATTACCCAAAGACCAGCCTCCATCAGGTATCATATTTATAAAATCATCACTACCGGGCGTCACTATATCTATATAATTATTGTTCAACCCCACGATCGCTGCCAAGGCTATCATCACTGCATTATCAGTCGCCAAAGATTTATCAGGTTTTAAAAAATGCAGATTATTATCCTCACACCACATATTTATATGTTCTTTTAGAAATTCATTAGCTATAACCCCACCTGCAACTATCAGATTTTTATATTTTCTCTCATTTGCCCTGTTGGCGAAGTTTAATTTACTGATAATCACTTCCATAACAGAATTTTCAAATTCATGACATATTAGATCAACTATTTCATCTGATAAGGTCTCGGTGTTAATATTTTTCTTTAGATCTCTAGCTAGATATAATACGGCAGTCTTAAGTCCTGAGAAAGATAAATCCATATCATTTGTTTTCATCATCGGACGAGGAAGTTTTATAGAAAATGAGTCTTTTTTCTTTTGTATTTCTTTATCTGATACCATCTCTCGCAATTTTTTAGCCCTACCTGCGATGAGTGGACCCCCGGGGTATGAAAGACCAAGTATGCGAGCAACTTTGTCATACGCTTCTCCTATGGCATCGTCACGGGTTTTACCGATAATATTGTATTTACCCCAATTTTCTATATCTACAAGTTCTGTATGACCTCCAGATATAAGTAAGGCAAGAGTTGGGAAGTTAACAACATTAGATTCCATAAGCACAGATGATATATGTCCCTCCATATGATTTATTCCAAGCATTGGTTTTTGCCACAAAGTACATAAAAACTTAGCAAAACTTAGACCGACCCAAAGTGCAGGTTCAAGTCCTGGACCGCGAGTTACGGCGACATAATCTATATCAGGTATTTTATAGAGTAGTGAATCTTTATTATCCAACTCGACTTTTACTTTTTCCTCCAATTCTTTCTCACGACTTAAAAAATCAAAGTTTATATTTTCTTTATTAATACTTGACGTATCACTTGACGAAACCTTATGTAAACAACTTGTCAATAAGTCTGTCAAATTATTACCATGCTCTCTTTTTGCCATCATTGGAAACACACCACCAAACTCTTTGTGTATATCTATCTGGCTGTTTAGAGAATCAGCCAGTATCTTGTATTTATTTGTATTTTTATCATATTCAACTATAGATATACCTGTCTCGTCACAACTGGTCTCTATACTCAATATACGCATTGTATTATTCATAATATTTAATGCAATAATCTCATATATATAGTGTTATGTAAATGTCAAAATATAGTTTTAAGAATGGTCTGAATTATGCTATAATTCCACCCATATGCCAAAGCCAAATAATAACGAAAATACAGAAGTCGAAGTTATTCCACATCAAAATGTTATACAGAGAAATATAGTAACAGAGATGGAAGAATCCTATATAGATTATGCCATGTCAGTTATAACAGACCGTGCTCTACCTGATATTCGCGATGGTCTGAAGCCTGTGCAGAGAAGAATATTATTTGCCATGAATAAACTAGGTCTTTTGCCAACTGCTAAGTTCCAAAAATCAGCCAAAGTTGTCGGAGAAACTATGGGTAACTATCACCCTCACGGAGATAATGCTATTTATCAGACTATGGTGAATATGGTCCAGGATTTTAACATGAGATATCCACTTATATGGGGACAAGGTAACTATGGAAACGTCGATGGTTATCCAGCAGCCGCATCTCGTTATACTGAAAGTAAGTTAAACAAGATAGCAGTCTACATGTTAGCTGATATTGATAAAGATACTGTTGATTTTAGACCAAACTATGATGGTACCAGAAAAGAACCTACTGTTTTACCAACACAGATTCCAAACTTTTTATTGAATGGTACTTTAGGTATCGCTGTGGGTATGGCTACTAACATTCCTCCTCATAACTTAAATGAAGTTATGGATGCAGTGTGTCACATGGTTGATAATCCAGAAGCTACAGTTTTAGATCTTATGCAGTTTATAAAAGGACCCGATTTTCCAACTGGAGCTATAGCTTTCAATCAAAAAGATATTGAACATGCTTGTACTCATGGGCGTGGTGGTGTTGTTGTACGTGGTGAAGCCGAGATAGTTGAAGAAAAAGCAGGTCAATCAAAGATTATTATCAACTCTATACCATATAGAGTAAACAAATCTACTCTTATAGAAGCTATAGCTGATCTTGTACGTGATAAAAAAGTTGAGGGTATAAAAGACATTAGAGATGAATCATTAAAAGATGTCCGTATAGTTATAGAATTAAAAAACGGTACATATCCACAGAATATACTTAACTATTTATACAAACATACTCAATTGGAATCAACTTTTCATTATAACTTAGTAGCCCTTGTTGATGGTGTGCCGCAAACCCTATCTATTAAATCAGCTTTGGAGAACTTTATAGACCACAGAAAGGTGGTTATTAAAAGACGTACAGAGTTTGATTTAAGAAAAGCTGAAGATAGAGAGCATATATTATTGGGTTTGAAAAAAGCTCTTGATCATATAGATGAGATTATCGCTATCATTAAAAAGAGTAAAGATACTCCAGCAGCTCATATAGCCTTGATGAAAGAGTTTAAGTTTTCAGATCGTCAAACAACAGCAATCTTAGAGATGAAACTCGCTCGTCTTGCCTCACTTGAAAGAAAGAAAATAGAGGATGAGTTAAAAGCCTTGCAGGAATTGATAAAGGATCTTAAAGATATCTTAAAGAACGCATCAAGAATAATAGCTATCATTAAAGATGAATCAGCTGCTATCAAAGAAAAATTTGGCGATGACAGACGTACCCGTATAGTAAAATCAGGTGTTGGTAATGTAGGTATAGAAGATGTTATACCAGATCAAGATTCTGTACTAGTACTTACTGCCGGTGGTTATATAAAACGTACAAATCCTGATGAATACAAGAAGCAAAAAAGAGGCGGTGTGGGTGTTGTCGATGTTGATGTTAAAGAGGAGGATTTTATCACACATCTAGTGTCTGCAACTATGCATAACGATTTACTATTCTTTACCGATAAAGGTAAGGCTTATCAGATCAAGATGTATGATATTCCAGAAGGAAAAAGAGCTACACGCGGAAAATCAATCATGAACTTCCTGTCTCTGTCACAAGATGAAAAAGTTACATCCATACTTCCTATGCCAAAAGAGATTAAAAAGGTAGACGACATATCTTTGATGCTGATAACTAAGCTTGGCACAGGTAAGAGAGTTAATCTGTCTTCATTTAAAGATGTTAGACGTAGTGGCATCATAGCTATTGGATTGGATGAAAATGATAGTTTGATATCAGCATCTTTTGTAAATGAAAAAGATTCTATGATTTTGGTTGCAACTGATGCGCAGTCTATACGCTTTTCTATAAATGAGATAAGGGAGATGGGAAGATCTGCTGGTGGTGTTCGAGCAATGAAGTTAGATAAAGGAGTCTCTATTGTTGCTGCTATACCTGTACAGTTTGATTCTAAAGATGATGCTGAGCTCTTAACTGTGTCTGCTAACGGTTATGGTAAAAAAACTTCTCTATCTGAATACAAGATACAGGGAAGAGGGGGTTCAGGTATAAAAACTTTCAAAGTTACAAATAAAACAGGTGATCTTATTGCGGCTCAAGTTGTAACTCCGGAACTCGATGAGATAGTTGCTATAAGTAAGAAGAGTCAAGTTATACGATGTGAATTGAAAGAAATACCAAACCTAGGACGTGATACGCAGGGTGTTCGTGTCATGAAGTTACGTGAAGGTGATAGTCTGGCTTCAGTTATCGGGGTATAATAAATACAAATAAAAAATAAAATAAATAAAAAAATGAGTACAAACAAAGATTTAAACATATTTCAGGTCTTAGTAATCGTTGTGTTTTTAATCATAGGTATTATAGGAATCGCTTTATTTGCAACAGGTAAAACTGGTATGGGTAAATCATCTTATAAATCAACAATCTGGGGTGTAATACCAAAAGCAAATATAGATGCCGGTATAGAACCATTCAGAATTAAAGGACAAGACCCTTCATTCACTTACGTGGAATTTGCGGAAGAAGGTTTTGAACAAGCTGTATTAAAGGCTGTCGCTGAGGGTAATGGTCCTGATGCAATCATTTTCCCAGATCATATGTATTATAATCAGATCAACAAACTTTTAACTATACCAAACGAAACTGTTTCAGCTAAGACTTATGCAAACACATACTTGGATATAGCTAATCAGTTTACAATTGCCGGTGGGATAAAAGCATTTCCTATACTTATAGATCCACTCGTGATGTATTACAATGTCGATATATTGAAATCAGAAGGTGTATTGATACCACCTAAAGATTGGGTAGAGTTTATGAAGCTAAACGACAAGATAGTTCGAAAACAAGATAACGGTATTATAGATAAAGCGTACGTTGCACTTGGCGAATATGATAATATTGATCATGCAAAAGATATATTATTTTCTATGTTGTCACAGGTTGGGGTTAATATGAGTTTTTATGATATGGGTATGAGTTCATATGTGTCGGGTTTAAATAGATCGAATGGAGTACAAACAGGAGAAACTCCTGGTAAATTAACTCGTGACGTTCTTATCTATTTCACCGAATTTGCAAATCCTTCAAAACCTTCATATACATGGAATAAATCATTCAAATCATCTCGAGAAGCCTTTTTGGCAGGTGATTTGGCTATATATTTCGGTCCAGGTTCTGAGGTTGAATACATGAAAACACGTAATCCAAACTTGAACTTTGCTATCGCGGATATTCCTCAAGCTTATCCAAATAATAAAGTTACCCATGGTAAGATTTACGCACTTGGATTTTTGATTACATCTAAAGATGCAAACTCTACATATCAAGATGTTATGAATTTTTTTAACACTTATGACATGAACGAATCACTGTCAACTTCTATAGGATTAGCCTCAGCTAGACGTGATGTATTGTCGAACTCAAAAGTGTCGAAGACTAACGTCGATATGGCTGTCATAAATAACTCTGCTATATATGCAAAATCTTGGATTGATCCAAATAAAAAATCTAGTGATGAAGTATTTTCTAAAATGATTAATTCTATAGTTTCAGGAACTCAAAATATCTCTGACTCCATATCTGATGCATCGACTAGATTAGATAAATTATATTTAATCAGATAATATGTTAATATAAATACATGCAATTATTTGATCAATTAACAGTTTGTTTTGGAAATGCTAGTACAACAGTGGCAGCTCAAGATGCATCACACAAAGGTGGTTGTACTTGGAAAGAATTAGGCCCTATAGTAAATGAGTTACTGTCAAATATACTATTACTTGGTGTCTTTATCGCCATAGTGATGATTATGTATGCTGGATATATTTTGATCCAAGGTCAAGGAAGTCCAGATTCTCGCACTCGTGTTAGAAGAATATTTATAAATATAGTTATAGGTATAATACTCCTCGTAGGTTCTTATTATATTGTTGAGTTCATATTAAACACATTAGGTGTTAATAAAGAGGTTACTGATAATGCTATACTTAGAAGGTAAAATATAATATATAATATAAACATGAAAAAAATAATCAGAAACATAATATCCTTAATCATTATTATCTCTCCTGTGCTGTTATTGGCTGTTCCTGTTATAACTCCACCACTTGGCACTGGGACCGGTGGCTCTGATTTACAGACTATATTCTTAAGTATCTTAGATGTGGTCCAGACTATATTGATCATGATATCTACACTGTATCTTATATATGCAGGTTTTACATTTGTGATAGCTAAAGGTGACCCTGAAAAGATAAAAAAAGCTAGAGCTGCATTATTTTGGGGTCTTATAGGCGCTGCTTTGGTTTTGTGTGCTGAGGTTTTAGCTCGTGGCATAGGGGATACTGTTAAAGAAGTATTTAAAAATAAATAATTAAAATATAATAAAATATGAAAATATGACCGATGAAATTAAATTATTTAGACAAAATCTAATCGCTTATTTGAAAAATGTATTTGAAAATTAATTAATTTTCAAATACATTTTTCAAATAAGCGATTAGATTTTGTCTAAATA
>CAIZLB010000044.1 GCA_903933735.1 uncultured bacterium
AATAATATAAAATAATTATATAACACATATAATTAAGAGATATATTTTTAATATTATTGTATAATAGAATCATATGCTTAAGTTTAACAAAGTTACAAAACTCTATCACACTGGTGATATTGCTTTAAAAGATATTAATATTCATATAAAACCAAAAGAATTTGTTTCTATAGTTGGACATTCTGGAGCTGGTAAAACAACTTTATTGAAACTTATATTAGCAGAAGAACAGCCGACTGAGGGCTCTATAACTTTCGAAAATGTAAACATACATGATTTGAAGAAAAGTCATATCAATCATTACAGAAGACGTGTAGGGACAGTCTTTCAGGATTTTAGATTATTACCAGATAAAACTGCTTATGAAAATGTAGCTTTTGCTATGGAAGCTGCTGGACGTGATGATGATGAGATTGTAAACGATGTACCTCATGCTCTAGATCTTGTGGGTTTAAAACATAAGATGCATAGTTTTCCTGATGAATTGTCCGGTGGAGAAAAACAGAGAGTAGCTATAGCTCGTGCTATTGTGAATCAACCTGATATGATTATTGCCGATGAACCAACAGGAAATCTTGACCCTGCGAATACTTATGAGATCATACAACTCTTGAAAAAGATCAATGATCTAGGTACTACTATATTGCTGACAACACACAATGTCGGCGTTATCGATAATCTAGGTCGTCGTGTTATAACTATAAAAGATGGTCAAGTTGCACTTGATAGTTTGGAAGGTAAGTATATTTTATAAAAACTCATAAACTATAATATTTAAATAATTAAAATGATAATCACAAAATTAAAAAGGACAATAAAATCAGGGGTAATAAGTTTTTGGCGTAACGGTTCAGTATCACTTGCATCTGTTTTAATACTAGCTGTAACATTAACGGTTATAAGTATGGTTTTATTTTCAGGAGTTGTTTTGTCATCAACGCTTGAAACTATTAAAAATAAAGTTGACATAGATGTTTATTTTGTAAACGGAGCAACTGAAGATTCTATGTTAGCTTTTGCAAATGATGTCAAGAAAAATACAGATATAGCCGAAGTAAAATACATATCTCGTGATCAGGCCTATAAAGATTTTAGAGAAAGACATAAAGATGAAGAAGCAACACTTCAAGCTTTGAATGAGATAGGGGAGAATCCTTTGCCTGCAAGTATAAATGTTAAAGCTAAAGATCCAAATAGTTATAGTTCTATAGTAGAATTTTTGAAATTAAAACAAAAAAATCTTGGTGAGAATAATATTATAGAAAAGATAAACTATACAGAAAAGAATAAACAGGCAATAGATTCGTTGAATAGGATAATAAATGCCTCAAATAAGCTTGGGATACTTATAGCTATATTCTTTGCTATAGTTTCTATCTTAATAACCTTTAACACTATAAGGTTGGCCATATACATATTCAGAGAAGAGATCTCAGTTATGCGTTTAGTTGGTGCTAGTGAGGTTTATATAAAAGCTCCGTTTGTGACAGTAGGTATTCTTTATGGGCTTGTTTCAGCTATAGTTACGACGATCATATTGTTACCTATAACTCATTACGCTGGTAATTGGACTGAAAAACTTGGTACAGGTATAAACTTGTTTAATTATTACCAGTCAAATCTAGCTATAATCATATTAGCACTAGTCGTTGCTGGGGCATTACTTGGATCCATATCATCATTCTTGGCTATTAAAAAGTATTTAAAAGTTTAGTTTTATAAAATATAAAATAAAAAAAGACCGGATTCCTTCGTCTCGCGACAAAGGTCCGGTTTTTGGTTTTTGACAGGTGGGGTATTTACGCCCCCTGCCGCTTGGCCTCTGCCCATGATCGGGGCATAAAGCCTCCGATCCTGGACTGGGGCATGTCTGGACCACCGTAGTGGGTGGGTTGCTGGGGTGGCTGTTGGTAATCGTAGATACCCCCACCACCGTTATATGACGGATATGGGGAGACCCGTTGATACGGCATTATCGGCTGCTGGTTGTTATAAATCGGCTCACCCGGAGGCGGTCCGTCCATTACAACCGGGATACAGGACGATGAGATCATTGCAATCAAGGAAACTAACAGTAAGTGAATTTTCATACATATATTATTATACACCATATAACAACCTATGTCAAACTCGCCACTAAAACACATATAAACTACCTATGACTCCGGGAAAATTATTAAATCCCTTCAAAATATGACATAATATTCACATGAAATCAGAAATATTACAAAATACTATACAAAAATTATTTACTAAAGATAAGGGTATATTGGCCGCCGATGAGAGTATCAAGTCTATCGATAAAAGATTCGAGATATTGGGCATACCTCAAACGGTAGAAAACAGATTAGCCTGGAGACGTTTACTTATAGAGACTCCGGATGTTTCGAACTATATCAGTGGTGTTATATTTTATGATGAGACTTTTAAGCAGGAGATTGAACCAGGTAAAACTTTTGCAGAATACTGTGAAGAAAAAGGTATCATTCCTGGAATAAAAGTTGATGAAGGTTTGGTTGATTTTCCTAATTTTCCAAATGAAAAGATAACCCAAGGCATAGATGGCTTGAGAAAAAGATTTGAAGAATATTTTCTACTCGGAGCCCGTTTTTGTAAATGGCGTGTCGTTGTAGATGTTAAAACCTCTACAGATGATATTATAGAGCTAAACCTTCGCAACCTGGCTATATACGCATCTTTGGCTCAAGAGGCTGGTATAGTGCCAATATTGGAGCCTGAGGTGCTATATGATGGGGAGCATGATATACACGAATGCCGAGAAAAGATGTCTTATGTTTTAACACATCTGTTTGGTGACCTAGCTATCTATAGAGTTGATATCAAGAATGTGATTTTGAAAACATCTATGGTTTTAGCTGGCAAGAAGTCAATACAAAAATCTACTCCTGAAGAGATAGCTGAAGAGACATCTATACTACTTATGTCAACAATACCTGAAAATATCGGAGGGGTAGTATTTTTATCAGGTGGACAAACTCCTGTTGAATCTACTTTAAATCTTTCTAATATTATAAACAAGGGTCCATATAAATTTCCTTTAACATATTCTTATTCTCGCGCCTTACAAGATCCTGTTTTGGAAAGTTTTGCAAAGGATATGAATAATGTCGATGGTATAACAAAAATATTTATAGATAGATTGCAGATGAATACATTGGCCCTAAAGGGTGAGTATACAACAGATAAGGAAACAGGTATTTCATCAACCATTAATCAAGTAACACATAGTCAAGATTTATAATTTAAAATGATAACAATATTAATAATACAAAGCATAGTAATAGTTATTCTTATCATATACATGCTTATTTTTGGCGGAAAAGAGAATATTAAGATCGATCTCTCGGGTATAGAAAGACTTGAAGCTCAATTAAAAGACGAGATGATGCGTTCACGTCTTGAAAATAATACAGGTCAAAAAGAAATAAGAGAGGAATTGGATAAAACCTTGAATGCAAACTTTTCAAATATAACTCAAGTGGTTGAAGGTCGTTTGAATATCCTGCAAAAAGACAATTCAGAAAAGTTAGAAAAGATGCGTGAGACAGTTGATGAAAAATTACACGCAACTTTGGAGAGACGTTTCGGAGAGTCTTTTAAGATGGTTTCAGATAGACTAGATCAAGTTCATAAAGGACTAGGCGAGATGCAAACTGTGGCAGCGGGAGTAGGGGATCTTAAAAAGATATTATCAAACGTTAAAACTCGCGGTACTTGGGGTGAAGTTCAGCTTGGTAATCTGATAGAGGAAATATTTACACCAGATCAATATGAGAAAAATGTTAAGACTAAAAAAGGCTCAGGTGACAATGTTGAATATGCTATAAAACTGCCAGGAAATAGTGAAAACATAAATCATATATGGATGCCTATAGATGCCAAATTTCCACTCGAAGATTATCAAAAACTTATGGAAGCCCGCGAGAACAATGAAGACTTGAACACATTTTCTAAAAATCTTGAAAATAGAATAAAGTCAGAAGCTAAAGATATAAAAAACAAATACATAGATGCTCCATATACAACTGATTTTGGACTCTTATTCTTACCTGTTGAAAGTCTTTATGCTGAAGTTTTGCGCATACCAGGACTTTTTGAGTCTGTACGACGAGAATACAATGTTATCATAACTGGTCCTACTACAGTACAGGCAATACTCAACAGTTTACAGATGGGCTTTAAGACACTATCTATACAGAAAAGATCTAGTGAAGTCTGGGAAATATTGGGGGTGGTGAAGAAAGAATTCGGTAACTTTGGTACAATACTAGAAAAGACTCATAAGAAGATACAAGAAGCAGGAAATACTATAGAACAGGCCATGACAAGAAACAGGGTTATAGAGAGAAAGTTGAATAAGGTGACAGATAATCCATTGCTTAGTGAAGGTGTTGTTATCGAGAATGATGAAGAAAATCTTCTTATATAGTATACTTAAGACATGGATTTCATAAATAATAATGCCAATATATTCTTTTTTGTTACAACTATATTAGTTGTTGTCTTGATTATTGTACTATTAATAGTCATGTTCGCGACGATAAAGATATATAGATTTATTAGTAAGACTATCGATAAAGGTGATTTGTTGCTTGAAGATATTAAAGAGAATAATTTTATCAAAAAAGCTATTCCTGTGGTGTTACCTGTATTGTTGCCTATAGTATCTTTCTTCTATAAGTTGAAGAAAAAGAAGAAATAGTGTGATATAATTGTTATATATGAAAAACAACAATAAAAAAGAAAATAATCATAATGCGGCTATAGTTGCAGGTATTACTGGACTATTTGCATCAGCTTTACTTGGAGCTCATTTTCTATTTAATACAGAGAAAGGTAAGAAAAGCCTAAAGCATCTAAAAAGTTGGGCTTTTAAAATGAAAGGTGAACTACTAGAGAGATTGGAAAAAGTTAAAAATATAGATGAAACAACTTATCATAAGATAGTTGATGAACTATCTACTAAATATCAAAAGATTAAAGGGATGACAGTGGATGAGATATCAGAAATTACTAAAGAATTAAAATCAAACTGGAAAAAAATAAAAGATGAAGCCAAAAAAACCCAATTACTACAATCCACAAAGTCAGCCGTCAAAAAAACCGTTTCTACACCAGTCTCAAAAAAACCAGTCGCAAAATCAACAAAATAAGACAACATCATGGAGTGATGTTTCTGGTTGGTATAATGACTATCTAAAAGATGAAGACAATTATCAACATAAGGTTATATTGCCTAACTTTTTAAGGTTGTTAAATATTAAAGATATAGATAAAAAGATCGATATTTTAGATCTTGGTTGTGGTCAAGGTTTTTTCATTGAAAAGATTTTAGAGACATTGGATAAAAAAACAGCAGAAAAGGTGAATGTGCATGGTGTTGATTTGTCATTAAAACTACTTGATATTGCAACTCAAAAATTTGCCGAAAATAAGATTGTTAGTTTTAAAAATACCGATGCGAGCAATCTATCGTATCTCAAAGATAAAAGTATAGATAAGGTATATTCTATATTGGCTCTACAAAACATGAATGATATTGATAAAGTAACAAAAGAGATTAAGAGGGTATTGAAAAAAGATGGTCGATGTTTGTTTGTCATAAATCATCCAGCTTTTCGTGTTCCGAAAGAAAGTGATTGGCGTTATGATACTTTTGTTCAGAAACAAGGTAGGGTTGTCTACAACTATATGAGTGACAAAAAATACATCATAGATATGAATCCAGGTCGAAAAGCTATAGGCGAAAAAACTGAAGAAACTATATCTTTTCATCATCCGTTACAATACTTTGCTAAGATTTTCAATAAGCATGATTTTGCAATATCCAGGATAGAGGAATGGATTTCTCATAAAAAAAGTGAAGAAAGTGCAAGAGGTAAGGCTGAAGATGACGCCAGAAAGGAAATACCCATGTTTATGTGTTTAGAATTAGTATCAGTTGCCAAATAGTCTAAAAAAGAATATTATATTATTACCATGTTTAAAATAATACGCTATATAATCATATTTATCATTATAATGGTGTGTTTATTTTTGTTAAAAAAGTCCGGTTTCAGTTTTGAGAGTATTATAAGTGGTGAAAAAAAAGATTCGATTGATATATATAAACAGATTGAAGATAAAGATCTTGTAGGTGTTTTGAATAGTACTAGTTCAAGTAGTACTACTGTTAAGTCATATATAAAAGAAGTTACCAATGAGAAACCAAAAGCTAAGATAAGCATTGATGGTATTATATATTATACAAATTTAGAAAGAGAGAAGGTGGGACTAAAACCACTTGTCAAAAATGTAAGTTTAAGTAATTCAGCTTCACAAAAAGTTGACGATATGTTTAATAAACAGTATTTTGAACATGTTTCTCCTGACGGTAAAACTGTGGCTGATTTGGTCAATACAACAGGCTATAAATATCAAATAGTTGGCGAGAATCTAGCCTTAGGCATATTTTACAATGATAAAGATTTGGTTTTAGCATGGATGAATAGTCCTCTTCATAAAGAAAATATTCTAAATCCAAAATATACTGATATAGGTATTGCAGTCGGTATTAATGAATATAAAAATCAAAAACAATGGATAGCTGTGCAACATTTTGGAAAACCTAGACCTGTATGTACTGAGATAGATACAGTGACGCAAGATAATATTGATAAGGAAAAAGTCATTCTAGAGTCAGAAGAAAGGGAATTACAGAAAATGGCTGGTATTATAGAATCTGATCCTTCACAAAATACTGTTGATAGAGCCTATTTAAACAACTATAATACTATGGTTAATAATTACAATGATAGATTGAATAAACTCAGAGAGACTATAAACGCATTCAATAAAACTATTGTAGACTACAACGCTTGTGTTAAAAAATAATTAACTAATAAACAATAGGGCCAGTATACCTAAACTATAAGGAACTATTCTAGCCATTCTGAACATCAATAGGGCAGTATGATCTCTTTCTGTTATGTGTTTATAAAATCTACTTTCTATTGATATTTCTACCAAACTACAACCGACATGACTTAAGAAGAGGAATGTTATCAATAATAAAAATGATATATCATCACCTATATTAGGATTTATCAATAAAGTTAAGGTGGTAAACAGTATCATTATAAATAAACCTATTTTAAATAGAGTCTTTTCATTATGCTTCTTGTCCTCTATGTTTCCAAATGGTATTTGTATGAGTATAAAAGGCATTGTCATGGCTGCTAATATTAATCCTATTTTGTTCCATTCAAACATAAAAACACTGTGTAAATATATAGGTAGCATTATAGCCAAAGATCCATAATAGAGATGCAGACAGCATTGTATTATAAATGAATTTCTATCTAGTTTGTCTTTGAAAAATCCTTTTAATAATTTAATCAAATCAACTTTTTGTTTTTTTATAACTTCTATGTCTCTAATGTTTCCAGGATCTTTTGTGTATGTAAATATGAAGAATAGAAATGGTAATAGAAGTATCGAAGAGGCTATATAGACCACCGGTAATTTACTTACACTCAGCGTACTCATTATTATAGGTATGATTATGAATGGTATATTCCAAGCAGTTAAATATATACCACGACTTTTACCCCTATCTTTTATGTGAGTATAGGTCTCAAAAAGTGTATCTAGGTTGAATAATATATAAGGTGTTAATAAATGGTGTACAAAAAATAATCCTATAAAAAGATAAACATGATTATTCAAACTAGAATAGTACATCAAGGCAAGACATATTATCTCTATAATTGCCGTAGTATATATATTGATCTTTATATTATTAGTTAAACCTCTTTTTAATAATATAAGATAAACACATATACCGAACAATGATGCTAGTCCATATATTGCTATAACTTCACCCGTTTGTAGATCAAATGTGTATCTAAGAATTGATGAATTGGTTAAATATACAAATACATGATGTAGGGAGATGAAAAATATCGATATGTATAAAGCTGTTTGAATCCTTATGGATAAATATTTTTCCATTATTTTTTTATTTTATTGTTTTTGACTTAAAAGCTGGTCTATTATTTTGGTCATTACCTCATAAGGCAATGCTCCTAAAGCATCTCCTTGATTGTTTATCAAAGGTACCATCTCACCATTGTATTTTATTATGGAGTAAGGTGTAACATCGATACTGGCCTTTATTCCTGCATCATATGACTCTCTAACTTTGGTAGCATATTTACCACTATCTAAACAGGTTTTAAATTTGGTTTTATCTAGACCTACACGTGAGGCTATCTCAGGTAAAAGATTTAGATCTAGAGAGTCATTTGAGTTTGTTGTTGCGTAAACTTCATCTATATATTTCCAAAACATATCACTTCCACCTATCTCATTGGCACATTCTGTTGCCTCTGCTTCTTTGGCAGCTTTTTTATGTAGAGGTCTGTCACCATAAGATATAGGGAAATGTCTATATACCCAAGCTATTTGCTTATCTTTTCCATATACGTCATAAAGTTTTTTCATTGTTGTATGAAATACTTTACAGAAAGGGCACTCTGTATCTGAATATTCTATGATGACTATTTTGGCATCTTTGTCACCTCTGATATGATCAGTACTACTGATGTCCGGTATCTCCATCTTCGGTTGACTCACGACCCCGTTAATAAGGTCTTTTCCATTGGTATTTTTTGATAAATTATTATCTCTGAAATATAAAGATAATGCTATAAGTACACCGGCTATGATTATGGCTATAGGTGTTATTATATTTGATATATTGTTTTTAGATGTAACTATTTTTTCTGTGCTATTTGCATGTGTATTTTCCATACACTATAGTATAGCAAAAAAATTTAAAATGGTAATGAGTAGGTGAGCATACCCTCTGATTCTTTGTTTTTTTCCCAATCTTGTGTTTCTATTGGTATTACTCTTTTTTCATTTCCATCTGTGTAGAAAAGCTTCTTTTCTTTCATGGCATATTCATATACATCTTTTGTTACCTTAACATCTCCTTTACAATATTCTATTATTTTGTCTACTTCACCATTTTTCCACCAAGTTATAGCTTCAAGTCCATTTCCGGTTTTTCCTATACCTAGTGTTGCTTGAGCTATGTTGTCCAGTCCAACTCTTCGACCTATAACTTTTTGTACTTCTTTTAATAAGTCTATGTGGCGGAATTTTGTTAAATCTCCGTTATAATATTTATTTAAAATAGGTAGGTCAAAATGATCGCCGTTAAAAGTTACTATGATATCAGTTGCCTCAAGACGTGGCCATAATTGTGAGAGGGTGTCTAATCCGAAACTGTCATATTCTTTGGTCTTGGTGTCATATGTACACATGATGGACATATCTAGATCTACAGGGTCATTACTTCCAGCCATGGCGAAGGTGTTTTGTGTTTCTATGTCTAAGAATATTTTATGCATGGGGGTATTTTAGCATAGGTGGGTGTTTATGGAAAATTTATGTTTTCTTTGGATTTTATTTACGAAAACTTTATCTAGGTTTTGTTAGGATTTGGGGATGGAAAATAATAATAAAAAGTATTCTATTTATATAGATGAGTCAGGAATTATATCAAAAATAGGGCATAGTGTTTATGTTCTTGTGTATATAGAATATTTAAATGAATTTAGTGCTAGTGAAAATATATTAAAAATAGAGAAAGATTTAAATATTTCACATATTCATTGGGTGCGTATGTCTAGAAAAATTCGATTAAAAGTGTCCAAAAAATTAAAAAATATTGATTTTATATGTAGGTATGTTCTGTACGATAATCCAATCTCTCAAGAGAAAGCTTTGGAAAATGTGTTAACAGAACTATTGAAGTCAAATGATAGAATATTTAAAATAATTATCGATGGAGAAAATGTAAATAAGTATGAAAAATATTTAAAAAATATGTTAAAAATAAAAAGAATTAAAGTTTATAAACTTAAAATCATTAATGATAAAAAAGAACCGTTGGTGAGATTGAGTGATTTTATGGCTGGATTAATTAGATCTTATTATGATGTTAAAAATACTGATAATGTCTATATGTATGAATTGTTAAAACGTAAAATAAAAATACCCGATTAGGGTATCTCTATTCCATGCGACAGGGCGCTAGCTCAGAAGGTGAGAGTCTTTGTAAAACTCGGGTGGTTTACACGAACCTTTGTCTCTTCCTGCTTATTACTTATACATTATAGCATATGTGTCAAGAAAAATAAAAATCACTCATTTAAAGTGATTTTTATTACTGCATTCTCTATCCTAAAAGGAAAGTGATCCATTTGGATACGTTTCAAGAATAAGCTTATGTCTACATAATATCAAACCTTAAAACCTTGTCAAACTCAATCTCATCTCACTCTAATACGGGTCTTAATCTATTTTTAAATTTTTATGATATTTTATATGTCTGAAATTCTTAATATATGGGAAAAGTAGTATAAGTATTACCGCCGCAACAGCATTGAATACAGCTGCTAAAATGAAGATAGCGGAAAATCCGTAATTTGATGCTATATATCCACCTATTGTTCCGCCAATAGCTGCTGATACGGTAAGACCTATAACACTAAACAAACTCCATTCAAAACCCTGACTATCTTTATCTATATGATGAGAGAATATGGCATAATAAGAAGCCATAATACATGCATCAGCGAAACCTGTTAAAATCTGTAATAAGTATAAATGTGTTGTATTTTCTATATATAAAAACCCAAGACTGTAGATTATTGCTATGAATGTTCCTAGTAATAAAAATATAAAATCATTATTTTCATCTTTTGTACTGTCAAGTTTTTTTGCTATCAATATCTGAAATACTGATTTGACTATGGAGTATATGGCTAATGATATCCCTATAACCATTAAAGTTGCGCCTACAATATTTTCACTTATATAGATTGCGATTATGGGCATGTATAATCCCGCCGCTACATTAAATAAAAATATAAAGATTAATAATGTTTTTATGGCAGTATTGATTACAGACTTGTTTTGTGTTTGCATTGAGAAAATTATATCAAGAATGATAAATATTTGATACTTTGTTAAAAATAGTGTTAAAACATAAAATAAAAATACCCGATTAGGGTATCTTTATTCCATGCGTCAGGGCGCCAGCTCAGAAGGTGAGAGTTTTTTAAAAAACTCAGGTGCTTTACACGAAGCTCTGTCTCTTCCTGCTTGTTACTTATGTAGTATAGCATATGTGTCAAGGAAAATAAAAATACTCGATTAAATACTTTACTAGGTTTTATCTCACCTCACTCTCATACAGTTCTTTATATTCAGGACATGATTTTAGGAGACCTTCATGACTACCGTCACCAACGATTCTACCTTTTTCAAAAACTATTATTCGGTCAGCAAAATCAACAATATCAATCATGTTATGGGATATAAGTATTATGGTTTTATCTTTAGGGATCTGTTTTAGATTTTCAAATATCTTTTTACTTGATATTGCATCTATGGAGGCGGTTGGTTCATCGAGTACCAAGATAGGAGAGTCTTTGTATAAAGTACGAGCAAGCGCTAGTTTTTGCCATTGACCTTTTGATGGTTTTACACCTTTCATGTATCCACCTATTTGTTGTGTATAATTATTGTCCCATTTTTCTATAAAGTCATCGGCGGTTGCAAGTTTTGCTGTTGATTTTATTTTGTCCATATCTATATTATTTTTCTCAGATAATCCTACATACTCATGAACTTTTAAATATGGCGTGGAATAATCTTGATATAGTGCTGAAAAATTATCAGTAATGGCCTCTTGAGATAAATCTTTTATATTATTACCAAATAATATAATATCACCAGAATGCGGTTGATATATATTAAGTAATAATTGTATGAAAGTAGTTTTACCATTTCCGTTTTTACCAACTATGGCTATTTTCTCACCTTTATTAATTGTTAACTCATCTATATGTAGGGTAAAATCAGATGGATCTTTAACTTTTTTCTCTATCTCTGGTTTGTTTAACCCGAAATATCTTGTAGCTATAGTATCTATTTCTTCATTAAGTTTATGTAAACCTTTGAATGCAACATTTTCATATTTGAAATCAATATTTTTAAATTCTATAACATCGTTATTGACTGAAAAATCTTTACCCACAGTCCTATCTTTGTTTTCTTTTGTTTCGATTTCTAAGAATAAATATTTTGCAGCAACGACATTTTCATACTGATCAGGAAGAAATGTTGACAGTCTTCTTATCTGTGAATCAAATCTTGAAATCTGTAATATTATAAGAGTAGCTGATCCGATAAGTATATTTCCAAAGACAACATCCTTGATTACGAAAAATTGTATAATAAATATAATGATGGTCGTTAATAATCCTGATAAGAATCCGAGATTCATGTAATGACTATGTATTTTAAGTCGATTATTAGTGATTTCCTCCATACCATTTTTATATATGTCGATGAACTTATTTGAATTGTTTGAACTCTTGGTATCTTTGAGAGATTGATAATTTGTAAACATACCACTGTATACACTGTAATATTTGGTCATCTCTAGAGTGCTTTCCCAACTTCTTCTTCCTGCAAAAACCCTAACGAATAAAAAATAAAATCCAGGCAATGATGAAATTAGAATAAGACTTGCAAATATCCAACTATATGAATATGCGATATACATAGCAAATAAAAGGTTGATCATTATTGTTAAGAATTCTGGTACACTTCGTGTTAGATTTACTTGAGCATAACGACCTGAACCGTTTGCACCAAATTCAACTCTTTGTACTAATTCTTCACGATCACTAGAATCTATGAAAGGAATTGTAAAATCTTTCTTGATAGCGATCTGTCTAGAATATATAGCTTGATATAATCTACTTTGCCAAAAAAGATTCAACTTACTACTGAAAAAAGAAAATAATTCTTCTAAAAGTGTAAATGAGACTAGGAAGATAAAAACAGGTAATATATATGAAATAATACCAGTGCCATAACTTTCCTGCATACTGTTTGTTAGTTTGGCATTAATTATATTTATAATATTTGTTAATATTGGAAATGCTATTAAAACGGTAAGTCGAAAAAAAGTTCCTCTTTTGTCAAAAGTATAGATATACTTTAGACTCTTAAGGGCCATTTTAATATATTCTTTAATTACATAGATGAATTTCATAAATAATATTATATCATGACTGTCAAGAGTCAGGTCAATAGACAAATAAAAAACACATATACATACAGGTCCCGAGGGAAGTGTAGAGGTATATGCGTGGGTTTTTGTCAGATTGTACCGAGATTAACGGCGTGTCCGACGGAGGAGGCCGAGGCCGGATAGTAGGATGAGGCCGAGGCTGGAGACTTCTGGTACGGGGATGTTGGAATTGAGACGAATGGCGCCATCGGTGCGCCAGGAATCAATACCTTCGCTCAAGTGATGGAAGTCGATGGCAACCTTGGTTAACTCGGTGTGTTGAGGATTCCATTCGATCTCCAACACCTCGAACCATCCGCCGACTTGGTTTGATCCTCTGCCGTCACCATAAATATCAAATGTATTGCGGGAGTTTTGTCCAACATGCCAGCGAACCGCATTCTCATAGGTGCCAACTTTGAGTTTTGTACCATCGGCAGGTCGGAATGAGACGAACCACCAATGGGCGTATTCCGGTGTGATGAACGAGAATGTGACGTCGTCTTTTGCGGGGTCATTGATCTGCACAGTGGCATTGGAATTGGTCGAGTTATAGAAATACTCACTCCCTTGAACCATCCAGCCTCTGGCCTTCAGCGTCAGGGAGGTAGCGGCGGTCACAGGTTGAGACAGTAGGGCGAGTAGTAGTATCAGTTTCTTCATGGTTGTTTGTGGTAGGTGTGTTGGTTTATGTGCGAAGGTCAGACTTTTTGACCTTTGTGATATAATAACATTTTATATATAAAATGTCAAATTCACCGTAATGGTTCACTAGCTTGGAAACACTTCCATATATACAATCAAAAACATGGCATATACAATAAACAAACATGCACCTAAGGTTCGTAGGGATGCATCTCAGTTAGTATTAAGTAAAGGATTAGGAGTAAGAACTGTAGC
>CAIZLB010000045.1 GCA_903933735.1 uncultured bacterium
ATAATGATATTCTAGAAAGTTTATCAGATAATAAGCAAAAGTCAATATAAATGGATAATTTTACATAGAAAAATCGCCAGAGGTCTTTTATATAGACATGGCGACTTGATCATTGATTAAACGATCCGTTAGCTTCAGCCCTTTGTAATACTGATACTAACTCGTTCAGGCTTATCTCACCCATCAAATTGACATATTTTACCAAGAATTCAAGCTTTGATATATCTATCATAATCTTTAAAGACTCCTCATGTGCAAGTCTCGTTGAATGCTGACATATAATTAATCTGATAGCATCAGCCATACCAGAACAACCATTTTTTAATGCAATATCACATAGAAAACCCTTATCTTTTTGGTCTAATGCAATAGTAAAGCGTGTAACATCCTTACCAAGATTAGGCCTACCTTTTTTCCTCAGTTTATCAGTCATAAATGTTTTTCCTACTTTTTTGTTGAGTGTTTAACTAAATGTGCTATATATTATAATAATACATTTTATATATTTATCAACACATATCACTTCGTGAGCCAATGGCCAGAATCGAACTGGCGACCTACTCCTTACCATGGAGTTGCTCTACCGTCTGAGCTACATCGGCTTGGTTATAAATATAACCTAATCTCTTTTTCTTTCCAAATATACACAAATGGTTCTTCTTTTATAAGGCTTTCCATCCTTAAAGTGTTTATATGATTTTATCTTTTTATGAATAATAAAATACGGGGAAAATAATTCATCTATTTCATCTTCGGTGAATACATGTTCCAAAGCTTTAAACTTTGGATGTATATAGGAATTATGTTCTTTATCAGGAGTTGGAAAATCCTTTATCATTCTTATGGCGTTTTGATCATTCTCAAGGACAAATGTCTTTAACAACATCCAGCCAAAAGGCTTTAAAAGATTGGCTTTGTCCTTTATATAGGACAGTCTTTTTGCATCGTCTAAGAAGTGTATAACCATCATGTCCAATATAACATCAACTGATTGTGATGGCAGATTAACAGGATTGAACATGCTTTCTTTTACAAAGTTTAAGTTTCTGATCTTAACAAACTTCTCTTTTGCCTGAGCTATTGCAGTATCCGAGATATCAAAACCTAAACCTTTCATATGATATTGTTCACAGAGATTACCTATATTTCTTCCATTGCCACAACCTATATCAAGAACAAAACCACCCTGAGAAAAGGCTGGCCATTCACTATTTCTATTAACCCATTTTACAAAACTCAAAAGATCACTGGAAGGATCCTCTGATAATGCCAAGTATTTGGCATCTTGATACTCTTTATTCCAAAACTGGTTTTTTTTGTTTTTACTGAAATCTTTGGGTGTTTTCATATTTATAGTCTCTTTATTTACTTTATTTAACAAGTGTATCATATTATTTAAATAATTGTGCTATACTCATTAAATGTTAACTAAAGGCAAAATCCAGGCATTGAAATCATATGCTGACAAAAAAGAAAGAAATAAGAAAAATCTATTCCTAGTAGAAGGTGAAAAAAGTGTGGCTGAGCTACTTGTTTCAGATATGATTATAAACGAATTGTTTATAACTCATGAATTTGCCAAAAAATATGAAAAAGAATTACACACTTGTGGGAAAAGACATGCAGCTATAGAAAAATGGATAAAACCTCAGATGGTGGAGATTGGTGAATTAAACAAGATAACAAATCTTGAGAGTATTAAAAATGTTTGCAGTGCTATAGCTGTTGTAAGTCAATTTACAAGAGAAGAGATGGATGATAACAAAATAATGGAAATAATAAAATCTGAAAAAGTTTTAATCTTAGATGACATAAGAGATCCGGGAAATATGGGAACTATTATAAGGCTCGCAGATTGGTATGGTATAGGATATATATTTGCGTCCATTGGGACAGTAGATATATATAACCCAAAAACAATATCAGCTTCTATGGGATCTTTCTCTAGAGTTCAGGTTATATACAAAGAGATAAAAGATATCCTAAAGATTGCCAATAAAAACAAAATTGATATCGTTGCTTCGACATTGAAAGGTCAAGATGCAAATACTTTCACTTGGCCAAAAAATGGAATACTCATAATAGGCAATGAATCTAACGGGGTTAGCAATGAGATACTGAGAGAGGTTAGAAATCAAATAACTCTACCTTCTTTTGGAAAGGCAGAGTCATTGAATGCTTCTATTGCTTGTGGAATATTGTTAGATAGATGGAATAGATAATCTGTTTATACTTTTGGTATCACATCATGACCATGTTCTTCTTTCTCATGTTCTATTATTTCCTCTATTATAGCTTCATCTTTATGTATACGTCTTAGAAAGTACCTAATAGTTAATATCATTATCAATATAATGATAATTATAATTATCCACAATAATATAATCATTGAGTGCCCAGAGAGAAAGATCTTAATTTCATCAAAGAAAGAATCGAGCGATTTGCCTGAAGCTATGATGCTATTACATGCATCTATTTTTGATTTAAGATATTTTTCTACAGAAAAATCAGGGTTTATATCTCCAGCTTTATTGAATTCTTCTATAGCTTTTTTACATCTACTTTCCAACATGAAGTTCATACCTTTAATATAGTCATCGAAATATGATCCAGATGATATGTTTATATTATTTGACACCAAAACTTCTTTTATCAAAGATATAGGAATAGCAAAACCAAAAGTATCACCTCCTGCAGTATCACCTGATATATAAGTTATAACTCCAACGACTTTTCCATTACTATCTATCATCGGACTACCACTGGACCCTTCTGAAACCTTAGTGTCGGTTTGATATATATTTATACCATTTTGATCTTTTATAGCACTTATATTACCTTGACTAAATGTCGGTTCAAGAAAATCACTACCACCAAAAAATGCAGAACTAGGATATCCCAGAGTATAAACCTTCTCACCTACAGAAACTATATTTTCATCATTATCTAAAAGATGTAAAGCTGGTAATTTTTCAGCGTTTATTTTTAAAATAGCAACATCTTTATTATCATCATAAAAAGAATCGTTGGAATATAAGACTTCAGCCAGATAACCGTCATCTATCAGTTGTGAAAAATCTGTTGCAATTTCATGAGGTTTTAATATCTTTATATTGAGATTATAATTCTTAATAGCCTTTTCTTTTATAGCCTTATACACAATATCATAAACCGCATCATAAGCTTCATCTGAAGTCTTATAACGAGATTTTGCCGCCATCTGTTCTTTCGATGTAGCTAGTTCTAAATATTTATCGGTTAATTTTCTATAATAATCATCAACTATACCTAAAACAATATGTGAATTTGTAACAATAATACCATCCTCGGAGATTATAAAACCTGTTCCATATACATTATCATCAACTGGTATAGATATCTTTTTACTATTTTTAGCTGCGTCTATAATCTGAAAATTATTATAATCAAAAATAAAGTTTGGTATCTCTATATTTCCCTTTACAGTTGTTACTATCTTAACTATAGATGGTTTGGTAAGGTTTATGAGATCTTCGGTATCAATATCTTTGGCAAATATAGTACTCGGTGTCGCTATTGATATTAAAATAATATATATTAATATCAAATATTGTTTTATAGATTTCATATTCAAATTATACCTTTTTTTAGATAAAACTAAAATTCTATTTTACTCTTCTGTGCGGGCGAATATAATTCTACGGATTTTATTGAACTATATTGAGTTAAAGTTTTTTGCAATACAGACATGAGGTGTGAGCTTTGACAACTGCTTATTGAACCTATAGGAGACCCAGCTGGAGTCATGTCATTTTCAAGCATTATCTTTGCTATACCATTTACAATACTCACAGACTTATATACACCGTATGTCGATAATTCATCAGCAAAAAGAATCTTGAGTGAAGCATCTGCCACATCGATTGTCTTAGGTGTTTGATATATAACTTTTTTCGTAATACTACAATCTGTATTTTTTATAGACAATTCTCTATCTTGTATATAAAGTGTTAGATCCATCAATTCACCTGCTACAACTGTAAATTGAACCTTATTACTATCAATACCCCATGGAGATGTATATACGGTATACAGTCCGGGGGTTATATTTAAATATTCTTTACAAGCTAATCCTGAATAGCTGTTATTTGTTTTACATAATTTACTTTCTATTTTGACTCTTATGGTTTGATCAATACGAGGAACACTTCCTATACCAGGAAGAAAGGCTTTTTCTCCTTGACTGTTTACTATCCAGGCATCGAGATCACCTTCAAATCCGGCAAGGTTGTCACCTTCCAACTCTATAACGAGACCAGTTGGTCCAGAGGTTCTGGAAATATTTCTTATCACAGGCGTTGTGGTTCCGGTCGAGGTTGAATTCTCGTTTGTACTTGTAGTTGTAGTTGAATTCGGGTTTATTGTGATAGGCTGAACCCCTTTCCGTAGATCACTTTTGACATAGAGATATACACCACCTGCGATTATGATTAATAATATTAATATAAATAGATTCTTTTTCATCTTCTAATTATACCCTATTTTTCATTATACAGTCCTATTCTTTTCGCTAGATATACTATTCCTCTCTTCATTATTGATTATTCCTGCATGAAAAGCTAAACGCATAAGTAAATCAAATTTATCAAGTGAATCACCTTCACATTTTTCTATTCTATCTACAAATTCAGGAAATGAAGCTATTTCATCTAATAGGGCCCTATTTTTTGGTGAAAAACCACTTGGACATAATAGCCAACCTCTCCAATTTATTTTACCATCAATAAATTTATGAGCCATGATATAACTCCTACTCCAATTACCACCACCAACATATTTTATATCTATGTCATTTTCTTTTAAGACTTTAGAAATCTTTCTGTAAGCAGAATCAGCGATACTATCATCTATATAATTTAAATCACCTTGTTTTTCAAAAGAAACTCTCAACATACATTTTCCGGTATCCATGTCCTCATATTCAGTTGATATAGACACAGATTCATCATCGATAAATTGATTTTGTAGTAATTCTAATATTTGTTCAAAAGTTTTTTGGGTGTGGTTTTCTATGGTAAAAATAGGGTCTTTATGCATGAGTTTATTATAGCAAAAAATACCCTTTCGGGTATTTTTTAACTCTAGAGATTCGTAACATTCTTGCGCAGTGAAAGGGACTTGAAGTCTACGACTTCAGTATACCTTTGCTATTTTATCGGACCAAGGTCCTCAAAAATATAGCAAAGCTTTTCAAGCCCCCCCCCCACGGAGGCAAACTTTTGCCTCCTTCACCGCACAAGCAAAAATCCCCTTTCGGGGATTTTTCTTGCGCGACTTATTTTGATTTATCAAAATAGAAGTGCTCTTGTGGCGCAGTGAAAGGGACTTGAACCCTCGACCTTCCGCGTGACAGGCGGATGCTCTAACCAGCTGAGCTACCACTGCATATACTTGATATGTATTATTATACACAATAAAACCTCATTCTCAAGTGTGTCTGTGGAAGGAATCGACCTCTACGAGGTCAGCACACCTTTGCAATTTTCTCGGAATATGATTCCTCGAAAATATAACAAAACTTTTCGATTCCTTCCTACAAGTCGAATTATCGACTTGTAGTGTATGTCTTATTATACACTTGTGTCTGTGGAAGGAATCGAACCTTCGACCTTGGGCTTATGAGTCCCACGCTCTAACCGACTGAGCTACACAGACATAGATAAGCTATTGCTTGTTGCGGGACTCGGATTTGCACCAAGATCTCCAGGTTATGAGCCTGGCCAGTTACTGTTACTGACATCCCGCTATGTGAATATGAGGTTTTTCAGACTATCGCCCTTATACCACTTAGACATATATATGTATAATAACTTATTTTATGGTAAATATCAACCTAAAATAAAATAGCCGGTCCCGAGTAAACGAGACCAGCTTGAGAATCGATATCAAAAATTCACTCAGCAGGAGGAACTTCCTCAAATTCAACGAGGAATCGGCATTTGGAATTCCAGCCATCTGTCCAGTGGTTACTATCAAGCCCGCGTCTGGAACCACAAGTATAACGATAGACGGCATAATTGAGCGAACCAATAACAAGTTTTTCACCCAAAGAGACAACGATGCTGTCACCAAGTTGTTTACAGAACACAACATCATAGGAAATTAGTCCCGCAATAGTGGTTGGACGACCTTTAAACGGTTTTCCGTCTATGATAGCAGTCATCGCGCACATCGACTTTTCAGCATCCTCCGAGGATATATTCCGCCTCGGCGACCAAATAGTCATATGACGAAGACCTGGTTTACAAATTATGTTTGTCGCATCCAAAATATCTGCATCGATATCATCATATCCAGCACGCTCCAAAAGAGCAGCTATGCTTTGATCTTCAACTAAGATCATATTAATATCCAATTCAATCTGAGTCTGACCAATACTAACAGGTGTTTTCATAATGTGAGTGTTTAATGTTTAACCTATTTACAATAAAACAATACACCCCATAAGTCAACCTCTAAATAAAATTCAACTCATCAAACACCTTCTCATAATTCCCTATCGCCTCCTCCACCTTACTCCTAGACAAAACATAATCCAATCCCTGATGAGCAATCTCATTTCTAACCTTATGTGCTGACCAAGCCAGATCTAAAGTCTCAAGCTTTGATCTATCTGTATTCTTTAACATCTCACCTATCGTGTCCCCACTAAAACCACTCTTATCTAAAACATCATATAGCATAATATCAGCTTCCATGATTGCCAATTTCCAATCTGATTGATTAGCTGAATTATAATATTTTCCAACAGTTTGCCAACGAGGATTTATGATGCCATTATTATCAGGTTCCAATTTTTCCAATATCTCTTGATTTCTTTCTTCTATATCTTTCTCAGGTTCTGGTTCTAATTTTTTCTTATAATTAGCTATTATAAGTTGTCTTCTGAATTTATTATAATAAATAGCAGCAGAGAAAAGCAAAGATAAAAATATCAATGTTGAAAATACAATAACCATTATATTTTTAAAATAATCAGTCAATTCTGATCTTACCTCTGTAAACCTACTTGGTCTTTGGGTATTATTTACAATATTAGGATTTTCACCTGTTACAATATTATTACCTAAAAAATTATTGACGGTTTGACCTATATCCACGTAACCACCACCTGAATCATCTGAGGTTACAATATTTTTATTTGTAAGAAATCTTGGTATGAAAACGAAAAGTAAAGCAACAATACCTAATATGAGTAATATAACTTCTTCCCATACAACTCCTCCACTAGGTTTTTTATCGTCTTTCTTTACTTCTTTTTTTACGTCTTTTTTTTCTTCAGCCATATATTGATTATAACATCTTTGCTATAGAAAATAGAGTGTCTTCTTTGTCGGTATCAGCCATAAGCTGTATACCTAGTGGTAAATCATTAGCTGTGCTATTTTCACCCTTATCATCTTTATATGGCACAGATATTGCAGGCATACCAACAAGATTGGCCGTGACTGTGAAAATATCAGCCAGATATAGGGACAGTGTATTTGTTATTTTTTCACCGATCTTAAAAGATGTATCCGGTGTTGTTGGTGTCATGATAACATCCACATCTTTAAGTTTATTTTTTATGTCTTGTCTAAGATTTTCTCTAAGAATACCTGCTTTTTTATAATAAGCATCATGATATCCTGCTGATAATATATAAGTTCCAAGAATAATTCTTCTCTTAACTTCTGGACCGAGTAATTGTCCCCTTGTTTGCAGATAGTCTTCTATACCATTTTTTGTATCTATATTTTTTCCATATCTTATTCCATCATATCTGGACATATTAGAAGAAACTTCGGCTGGAACCAATATATAGTATATGGCCAAACTCTCCTTTAATAGAGGTATTGATATATCAACAACTTCAACTCCTTTTTGTTTTAATCTTTCTATTGTATTTTCTATACTTTTTTTAACTTCATCACTCACCCCATCTGTAAATATAAACTCTCTAGGTATACCGACTCGTAATTTATCTTTTGCAGAGAAAATCATATTTACATCATGTGTAGTACTATCCAACTCATCAACACCTTTTATGATATCAAAAACCTTGCAAACATCATCCATATCTTTAGCAAAAGGACCTATAACATCAAAAGATGAAGCCATAGCCATCAAACCATGACGTGACACAGAACCGTAAGTTGGTTTAAGCGCATATATACCGTTATAAGACGCAGGTTGTCTTATAGATCCTCCAGTATCTGACCCTAAAGACACAAGGGACATATCAGATGATATAACGGCAGCTGATCCACCTGATGAACCACCTGCAACATACTCCAAGTTTAAAGGATTCTTTGTTACTCCATATGCAGAGTTTTCGGTTGAACCTCCCATGGCAAATTCGTCCATATTGGTTCTACCTAAAAATATAGCACCTTGATCTCTGAGCTTTTTTACAACAGTAGAATCATATGAGGCTATATAATTTTCTAAAACTTTAGAAGAAGCCCCTGCTCTTTTTCCTTTTATCAAAATATTATCTTTTAGAGCTACAGGTACTCCGAAAAGTTTTTTTGTTTTTAAAAATTCTTTTATCTCATCACTGGTTTTATTTTCTAATTGTTTATCATATTCTTTAGCAATACTCAAAGCATCATCAAAGACTTCTCGATATGCATTTATCTCTGTGTTTTTATTTTTAATATTTTCTAGATAATGATTTACAAGATCAGTGATTGTAATTTTCTTATCTATTAAAAGTGTGTGAAATTCGTTTATGTTTTTTACCATATATTTTTTATTTAATTATCGTCTCCGCCTATTATTTTTTTAACCTTGACAGCATTATCTTGATGATTTGGAGCAGCTTTTATAATGTCTTGTGGGGTCATATAATCAGTTTTGACCTCTATATCATCACGAGTCTTATCTATAGGAGCAAAACCATCTTGTTTAAGAAGTTCATCGGAAACCTCAGTATTATTAACAACATCGATAAAACCAACTATAGATTGTAAGTCTTTTGTAAATTTAACAACCTCTTCAGGTGTTAGACTTATACGTGCCAGATTGGCTAGATTTATTACGTCAGATTCTTGTATTTGTGTCATATTTTAACAGTTTAGCACATTTGTTTGGGTTTTTGGAGGGGTTAAAAATATGCAAAAGAAATCCCGGCAGTCATAGACTCCGGGAAAATTAATGAATACATTCAAATGTTAGCCGATGGACTCTGGATAAACCATCGTCGCTTCACATGCAGTAACCGTCTGCCCAAGTGACATCCAGAACACACCTGTTGGATGTTCATCATACAAAGAATCAATATGCAAAGCTGGTACACACAGAGATCCGTCATACAACCATGCCGTAGATCTCCATGCCAATATAGTTCTAGCACCTTCTTGTTTCAGATATTTCAAATACTTATCAACAGTACCGCCATCATTACGGCTTTGATATAAAAAATTTAGACATTGAAAAGGCATACATCTTGCCAAAAAGTTTTCACTCATTGTAAGAAGAAGAGAGTTTAAGGTAGGTCGAGGACGACCAATGAAAGAAACTGATTGATGTCTGAAAAAATACGACTCATAAAGATCATAATTATAGTCTTGTCTACAAGATATCTCACCACTTCCTTGAATACGATAATTCAACAACGGATAACACAATCTGTGCACAATTGGTGGTAAACCAGTACGCTCTAAAACTTGATCTTTTCTACCTAATGCATGAATATGTCCTGTTGGCATTGTTTTGTGGGGTTAATGTTCGACACAATAAACATACACCTACAGTATTTTCCTGTCAAACTCATCTTCATTCAAAACCTTAACCCCAAGCTTAGAGGCCTTATCTAGCTTACTACCAGCACTTTCCCCTGCTAACACATAATCAGTATTTTTGGATACGCTCGAAACTATATTACCTCCAAATTTTCTTATAATCTCACCAGCTTCATCTCTAGAATATTTCGATAATGTTCCCGTTAAAACAAAACTTTTATCTTTAAAAAAAGAATTCTCTATCACCTTAATCTTCTGTTTATTTATTTTTATGTATTGTAAAAGATTATTCAAAGTATCAATATTTTTCTTATCCTGAAACCAATCATATATATTTTTCGCCACCACCTCACCTATACCATATATATTTTCAAAATCATTAAAACTCATTTTCTGTAATTTTATAAAATCATAATCACAAGCCTTAGCAACATCACGAGCTGTCTCTTCACCAACCTGAGGAATGGATAATGCAAATAAAAGTCTATACATATCTGTATTCTTAGCTTTATCAATAGAGTCAACAATATTCTGTGCAGACTTTTCACCCATACGAGGAAGTATTTCTATATCCCCTTTTTTCAAAGTAAAAATATCAACAAAATCTGTAATCAAACCCTCAGCCGTAAAAAGATCTATCTGTTTTGGACCAAGACCATCTATGTCTAAACATTTTTTAGAAACAAAATGATATAGTTTTCTTTTATTCAACTGATCCGAATCCATATGGACACATCTATAGGCCGCCTGCCCTTCTATTCTCTCTATCGACCCATCACCACCACAACCCTGGACCGTTTTTGGGAAATGAAAAGGTTTAGACCTGCCTGGACGTAAATCTTTTAAAACCTGTATGATATCCGGTATAACATCTCCTGACTTTTGTATTATAACAGTATCACCTATTCTTATATCAAGCCTCTTTATCTCATCTTCATTATGCAAAGTAGCACGAGATACAGTTGTGCCTAAAACTGATACAGGTTTAAGTATAGCAACTGGTGTTATAACCCCAGTACGTCCAACTTGAAGTTTTATATCCTCAACTGTAGTTGTTACTTGTTCTGTTGGAAACTTGAATGCAATACCAAAGCGTGGTGATTTTCCAGTAAAACCAAGTTCTTTTTGTAAATCATTGTCATTGACTTTTACTACCACTCCATCTATAAGATAATCTTGTTTCTTGTATATATTTTGCCAATGTTGCCAATATCTTATAACTTCTTTTATATTGTGTACTTTTTTAAAATGAGGATTAACTTTAAAACCTAAACTCTTCAACAATATCAATTCCTCTTCCTGACTTTTCGCTTCTTTTATATTTTTATTATTTTTAAAATCTACATATGCAATATCATAAATAAACATATCGAGATTACGTGAAGCTGATATCTTAGGATCAAGCTGTCTTATACTTCCAGCAGCGATATTTCTTGGGTTTGCAAAAAGAGGTAGATTATTCTTCACTTGAATCTTATTTAATTTTTCAAAATTGGTTTTAGTTATTAGCACTTCACCCTCAACAATGATATCTATATCATATTTGAGTTTTAATGGGATAGAATTGATAGTGCGGATATTGTGAGTTACATCTTCTCCAACAAGACCATCTCCACGAGTAGCGGCTTTATATAATTCACCATCTTTGTATTCGAGCACGACTTTTAGACCATCTATTTTTAACTCACAAACATATTCAACATCTTCATTCAAGTCTCTCTTTAAGAACCTATTAACTCTTTCATTGAAGTCATTAATATCTTTTTCATTAAAAGCATCTCCGAAAGACCATTGTCTGACTTTATGCTCTATCTTTTGAAATTTATCAAGAGACTTACCAGCAACTCTTTGTGTCGGTGAGTTTATGTCAAAATACTCTGGATATTCTGTCTCCAGATCTACAAGTTCTTTTTTAAGAGAATCTAATGCTTCGGATGAAATCTCCTCAATATCCAAAACATGATATTGATACCTATAATGATCTATCAATTGACGCAGTTTTTGAATACGATTAAATATATCTTTAGACATATTTATATACTATAGCATTAATACTTAATAGTTAAACCTCTTTCAACTAATCTTCTAGATGATATATTTGACAGATTACAACCACCAGCTACTGTGGCATCTGTATTATAACCACGGGCCATTATACTAGTTGAAACATCAGTCCTGGTTACTTCGACATTGGCACAAACATCTCCGTAATCTATATCAAAAGACGTTACAATAGTCTCAGGTGATGGAATCGTTGTGACTGAGGTATGTTTTAATATATTTACCCTGTTACCACATTTTATTATTGCCTCCCTGTCAACTAATGACATCTCCCCAAAAACAGCTGTATTAATATTCTCATTAATACTGATCGTTTCATCAACGGGATCTGGTATAAATAAAGTATCGTAGTACATCGCACACCCTATAGCGGAATCTGCCGCAAAAAAAGCTATCTTGGATTTATCATTCATATTAGAAATCTTAATCTGTCTTAAGACTATGTTTGATATAGACAAAGATACAGATAAAAGCAATGTCATTGTAGTTAAGGCTATAACCAAAGTCATTCCCTTATTTTTATTTTTTATTTTTTTAA
>CAIZLB010000046.1 GCA_903933735.1 uncultured bacterium
ATGTGTTATATAATTATTTTATATTATTTCTATTAAAGCCTGAATCATTCATGAGTTTACCTAGGTGATCTCTGTGAGATTTCATAACGTGCATAGTAGCTTCCATCTGTCCTTTACCTTTTTTAATCTCACTCTGTATTTCATCACCTATACGTTTAAAAAAATCAGGGTCTCTGTTTATAAGAGCCATAATCTTTTCCTGTTCTTCAGGTGATACGCCTTTTAATTGTTTTTTTAATAATTGTTTTGTTAAAAATTCTTTAAAAAATGCCATACTCTTATGGTAGCAAAATAGTCTTCAACTCCGCAACTATACGATCATATAATTGTAATGATATAATTGCATTTTCGAAATCTTTATCTTTTAGCTTTTGTTCAGCATTTTCTATTGAATCCTCTGCACTTTTCATCATATCCACAACAACCTCTGTTGTTGAGGCGTTTTTATCAAAAGTTAATAAGTTTTCTTTAGCAACATCAATCCTCTTTGATATATCGGATTCTGTTGAAGTCGATATGTTGTATTTTTCTTTTCTTTCTATATCAACACGTAGATCTATAGCTTCAAAAACTTCTTGTTGTACACTAGTTGACACTTTATATAGATCATCGGCTTTAAGCGCTGTTTCGAGTTCTAGAGCAACACTTTTAGCTTCTGTTATCTTGTTTTCACTAACAAGTGACGCTACTTGATTTCTTATCTCTTTAGAACGAGTTGATACTTGTCCGGCTAAGATCTGAGTCTTCGCAGACTGATCAGATAAAGCTAAAGATTTTATTTCTTGTATATCTTGTTTGTTTTTAGATAAGTTTGATTTTATCTCACTTTCTCTTTTAAGATCACTTAAACTAGTTTTCACGTCGTTAATCTCAGATAAAGCTATGTCTGATCTGTCGTTGAACACAGAAGCCATCTGAGTGCCTATAACAGCTATCAGAATAACAGGTACAGAATATCTTAGGTATTGTACAAAATGATTTCTATACTCATAAAATGGTGACTTTATAGCTTTGTGATTATGAACATATTCAACCTTCTTTTCAGCTCTATCAAAAACAGATGTTAATACACTTTGTTTTTCAGACAATGACAAATTAACTGATTCATTTGATTTAAATGAATTTAGAATATCTTCTATTCTTTTTTCGTTAATAATGTTTTTCATACTTGTCTTGTATTTTTGTTTTTAACTTCTCCAATATACGATGAACTTGTACAGATATGGTATTTTCCTTCTGACCGGTAATCTCCGATATATCACTCAAACTTAAGCCTTCTATGAATCTCATGTATATAAGTTCCTGTGATTCAAAATCAAATTCTTTAAGTGACTTTACAACCTCTTTATAATCGATATCAATACTTGTTCCATGTGATATATCTTCATCTGAAGAATATTCGAATCCGTTATCAAGTAAATCATCGAGTGATTGAGTTTGCTTCTTTCTATAATGATCTATGATTGTGTTTCTAGTAGTCTTGAATAAGAAGGCTTTATGATTAAAAGTTAATTCTTCATCTGATGCCCTGCTGTCTTCTAGATACCTAAAATACTTAAAGAATACATCCTGTACTATATCGATAGCCTTTTCTTTATCACTTACTCTAAACAAAGTAAATCTATAAAGCTGGTCTATATGTTCGTTGTATATGTTTTCAAAGTAAATATTAAACTCCGTTTTTGAAAGAGATTTTATAGCTGTATTTGTGTTAGACATAATATCTTCTTTCATAATATTAAACGTATGAGATAAACATATATTACAAGAATATCCTGATTATCTGGATAAATAAATTGTTGATAATAGAGTGTCTTTCATAATAGTTGATAATAGTCATTATAACACAAAAACCACCCGCGAGGGTGGTTTTTGTTGAATCTAGTTCTAGATTACTTCGTCTTTATTTAATCAGTTAAGATTATTTTGAGAATGAAGCGAATCCATCACTATCAAACGGTTCGAATCCTCCTGCTAGGTTATACCATGTTCCACCTGTTGAAGTAGCATATTTGATACTTTCAATAAATGTCTTAACGTTAGTTGTACCTGCTGAGAATGATGATGAAGCGAATGATGCTGTGAATTCTACTGATTTTGTAGCACCGTCAGCAAAGTATGTTAATCCTGACTCAGATGTACCTGTTACAGTTGTAGTGGCAAGAGTTGCTCCTGTAGCGATATTTCTAAGACCGATAACTGCAGTTGTTGAAGCTACTAGTATATCCCCACCATTTGAAACCACATTAAGTTTAACATTAGCTGTAACTGATGTATTGATGTTATCATTCAATACTGTTGTAGCTGTTGAAGAAACTTTTGAGAATTGTGGAACAACTGGAGCGAAGAAGTGATATGGACCTGCAACTGTTGCTGAAACTGTTGCTGATGATCCATCCGCTTTTTCAAACGCAACTGTTGTTACAGTAGTCTTAACCAATGTTCCTGGAACTGTTGTTGCAGGCATATCGGCTTTAACTGTAAATGTTGTTGTTGTGTCTTGTGCAACATTAACATTTGAGTTTTCTATATCAAATGTAACTGTTCCTGCTGTAACTGTACGTGCATCCAATAGTGTTGAACCTTGGTACAAGTATAGGTTTGTAGGCATTGTTCCTCCTGTTGAAGTAGCAACTGTTACAGTAACACCTGTTATTTTTGATGATCCTGATTCTGATTTTACTGCAAATGTTGAAGTAAGAGCTTTTTCAGCACCATTTGATGTTGTATTAACTCTGTAGTTTGTTGAGTATATAGTTGTAGCATCTGATTTAACTAATAGTGTTGAAGCTCCAGCTTTTTTGAAGATGTGAGTTCTAGCACCTATAGATGAGTTATTGTATGTACTTATACCTCTTCCATCCACTACTCTCATACCATTGTCAGCAACATTTACTGTTACAGTTCTTTGTGTGTCTATACCATTAGTATTAAAGTATACTGTAAGTGTTTTTATAGTATCCTTTGAAACTTTTGTTGAAAGACCTGAGATCTGTGTGTAGTAGTTTGTTGTTCCTGTGTATTTTGAGAATGTTGATGAGTTAACAGGTAGTGTTGCCAATACTGTTGAACCATCTTTTATAGATATACTGTTTATAAGAGTTGAAGGATTCTCATATGATGATCCGTTTAACACAGAAACATCAAGAGTTAATCTTTCTACTGAGATATCAGCATTTTTAGCTTTAACCTCTACTCCATATACAGCAACATCTGTCATTCTTTGTATATTTGTATCGTTAACAGGTGTTGGAGAAAGTCTATATTCACCCATACCTTCTTGACCATTTAATACTACTGGAGTATTAGGAGTTCCTGGAGTTACAGGAGTTGTACTGTTAAGTGCAGCTCTTGTAAGTGGTCCAACGTAACCTGATACTGGTGATATGTTGTTTGCAGTTTGGAAAGCTTTAACAGCTGTCTTAGTTACATTTCCAAAATATCCTGTTGACACACCGTATGAATAGAATCCATCAGTAGTCAAACGATCTTGAAGTGCTGTTACATCAGCTCCTCTTGATCCCATAGTAAGGTTTTTGTTAAAGTTGTAGCCTTCTGCTGAAGCACTTACAGTAACTGCAAGAGCAAGAGCGAAGATGGCTGTTTTAAATATTGTTTTCATAATAATTTGATTTAAAAAGAAATATGTTTTGAATGTCTGTTAAATAATAATTGATAATTGTCAGACACATATTCCTCGGGTTAAATCTTTGCAAACCCGTCTTGATTATCTTTTATATACAGCAGCGACTGAATAAACAGAGTAGATAGCCAAAACGGACTTGAAAAAACCAACCTGTACTTATACAAACGTATGTACCCCCTAAATATTACAATTTTACCGACTAGGGGTCAAAACCTTTATATGTCCTATATAATACATATAAAAGACATTATTTCAAGGAATATCGACTCCAACGCCTTTCCCCTGTCTTTTTAAGAGTTCCTGACAATACTAAAGATGTTAGCTCCCTCTGTATCGTCTTAGAGCTACAGCCTTTGATAGAATCGATAAATTCGTTAATAGTAGCCGCTCCTCTCGACTTAACTATCTCCAATATTCTCTTTCTTCTGGACCCTATATCCATAGATATATTGTTTATGGTTTTTATATTCTGAGTATTGTTGTTAATAGTAATGTTTGGTAACTTTTTCTCGACCTTATCTTCAACAACCAATTCAGCCTTTTCAATCTCTTCTTCCTTAATAACCATGACTTTATCAGAATCATCTTCATCAATAGAGCGATCTATCTTCTTTTCATAATTACCACGTGATATCAAAAAATCCTCTATAGTAACCTCTCTTCTACTCTCTTTATTAGTCAAATCAACCAATTGATCATCTATAACCTTTAACAACAAATCAGCATTCATCGATGTTACAAGATCCATATCACGAGATAACTTTATAAGTGAACTTAATTTTAAAAAACTTTCTTTTTTATCAGTGACTTCAATACACTCAACAGCAATCCTTCTTAGAGACATCTTCAAAGGCTCACCTTCTTTGAATAAATCAGTAATCAAATAAACCGCCTTCGAAATAGCTTCAACTTGAACCTGTCTTTTAACAACTAAACCTGTTTGATTGTTATTATTTATTGTGTCCATTAACTTGCAGTATATATAAGACAAGTAAAAAAGCAAGTCTAAAATTCAAGTCATGTTAAAATAGACAATATGTCCAAAAAGAACACAAGAAATAGTAGTAAAAAAAATATTAAAAATAATGTCCCTGATAGAAATAATAGTGTTAATGTCAAAGGTTTTCTAGATGGTATAAGACAAACTGTTGTGCCCAACAATACCTATGTTAAGAACACAGCTCTTGCACTTGTCTTTTTCGTATTATTTTTATTCTTTACATTATCTGCAATCGGAATAGGTGGTAATCTTGGAAACATGACTTATGATGGTTTTTCTTATCTTCTCGGTTATGGCTATTATGTATTACCTGCACTGTTTATAATACAGTCCTATTTCTATGCTGTACATCGAGAGAGTACATCCTTCGCTAAAACTAAGATAGTATTTTCTACGCTTCTAACACTATCTATACTGGGTATACTGGAGTTATCTATTACCGATGCTGGAGGTGTCTTGGGTAGTATAATATCAGCACCAATACTCAAACTTTTTGATACAACTTTAAGTTACATATTCTTGATAGCGATAACCTTCATATCTCTTGTGATACTTTTTGAATACTCTTTCAGAAATAAAAATAAAGAGACAGAAGTGATAGAAACGGAAAACACCGACAACCTTAATAAAACAAAAAATGTAAATATAAAGGACAAGGAGATGAATATAATAGGTGCTGGTATAGATGGAGATGCACTAAAAGACAAACAAAAAGACATCGTTAAGGACAATAGAAAACCTATAGACATAAAGGCTGAAAAAGAAATGTCCGAGATAAATGATAGTCTAATGTCTACACCAAACCTGACATTGTTAGGTAAATCATACACCCCACCCCCTCTGTCATTGCTCGAAAGAGACAAAGGTAAACCTGAAGTTGGTGACATAAAAGCCAATGCAAATATAATAAAGAGAACACTACAAAACTTCGGTGTTCAGGTAGAGATGGATGAGATCTCGGTCGGGCCTTCTATAACTAGATATGCATTGAAACCGGCTGAGGGAGTAAAACTATCAAAGATACTTGGTTTACAGAATAATCTATCTCTGGCACTAGCAGCTCACCCTATACGTATAGAAGCCCCTATTCCAGGTAAATCACTTGTTGGCATAGAGGTACCAAATTCTACAAAAACTATGGTTGGTTTAGGGTCACTCTTATCACAACCAGAATACCAAAACTCACCAGACCCCCTACTTATAGCATTAGGTAAGGGAGTATCCGGCAAGATGTATTATGAGAACCTTGCTAAGATGCCTCATGTGCTTATAGCAGGTACAACAGGTTCAGGAAAATCTGTTATGATACACAATCTTATCACTTCACTATTGTATAAGAACTCTCCTGAAAACCTTCGTTTTATTTTCATAGACCCTAAGAGAGTTGAGTTGACTATGTATAACAAAATACCTCATCTATTAACACCAGTTATAACAGATCCTAAAAAGGCTATATTGTCTCTAAAATGGGCTGGAAAAGAGATGAATAGACGTTACGATTTACTTGAAAAATACTCAGTACAAAACGTAGACTCTTATCACAAAAACATATTAGCTCCAGCCGTTGAATTATTTAAAAAAGATAACAAAACTGATCTACCTGAAGCTATGCCGTATATAGTGATAGTTATAGATGAATTGGCTGATATCATGCAAGCATACCCAAGAGAGCTTGAGGCTGGTATAGTGCGTCTAGCACAGATGTCACGTGCTGTTGGAATACACCTAGTACTCTCGACACAAAGACCTTCTGTCAATGTCATAACAGGACTCATAAAGGCCAACATACCTACCAGACTGGCCTTACAAGTGGCTTCACAGATAGACTCGAGAACCATACTAGACTCTCGTGGAGCAGAAGAACTACTCGGATGTGGAGACATGTTATTTTTAACAGGAAGAATGCCAAACCCTCAACGTGTTCAATCCCCTAATATCACAGAAACCGAGACTAAAAAGATAGTTAAATACTTGGTAGACAATCTTGATTACATACCCGACACCATACAACTTGGACCACAAGATCAAGAAAGTTCTGGTACAAATGCAATATTTGCTTCTGCCTTTAATACCGATGGTTCAAATGACGACCTAGATGATGACGATGATTTATACGAAGACGCAAAAGCTTGTGTTATAGAAGCTAAAAAAGCTTCTACATCATATATACAGAGAAAACTGAGAGTTGGTTACTCTAGAGCAGCTCGTCTTATGGATATATTGGAAAAAAGGGGTGTCGTTGGACCATCTGATGGATCAAAACCTAGAGAAGTCCTAGTTTTGAATAACGGCAGCACCAACGAATCAGAAGAAACAGTCGAACATTCTTCAGAAAACACAGAAAACCGTGAAAATATAATCTAAATAATGGTATAATTAATTTATAAAATCTTTAAAATAACTTTAACTAAAATATTATAATATGACACTTGGATATACTGATGGCAAAACTAAAATAAAGATATTTTTATTAATATTTGGACTATTGAGTATATCCGCATTCACAGTATTTGAGCTTCGAAAAGTAATAAGTGGACCAAAACTAACATTGATCTGTAATGAAAACAGCAAAACAGATGAATGCAATTACATACAAAGTGATACAAATATATATGTATTATCAGGTAAAACTAATAATGTATCCGATATTGTGATTGGTGATAGAAAAATATATATGGATATAGAGGGTAATTTTAAAGAAAACATACTACTCTACCCTGGTATAAACCTCATAACCATAAAATCTCTAGACAGATTTGGTAAGGAAGTCAAGAAAGAGATTAGTATATACTATAATGGTAGTAAATTATCAGTAGCAAAAAAATAATTACAAATTTAAATCAACGAAAACAGAAAAAATTAAATATGGCAAAAAAACAAAATACTGAATTAGAAGAAGATTTATTAGAAAATGAAGAAGCTGAAGACGATTCCCAATCTTCATCTACTAAAAAATCATCAAAATCTAAAAAAGATGGCAAACATACCAAAGATACTGATGCATCGATACTCGATACTATAGCTGAAATAAAAAGTCGTTTTGGTGATGAATCAATCATGAAATTGGGTGAAAAACCCAGACTAAACGTTGCAACTGTTTCAACTGGATCTATAGGACTAGACGCAGCTCTCGGAGTTGGCGGTTTACCAAAAGGTAGAATCATAGAGATATTTGGACCAGAATCATCTGGTAAAACCACACTCGCTCTTCATGTTATAGCTGAATCACAAAAAAAAGGTGGTGTATGTGCATACATAGACGCTGAACATGCCATGGATCCTGATTATGCAGCCAAGCTTGGTGTAAACATAAACAACCTTTTAATATCACAACCCGATGCCGGAGAACAAGCTCTTGAGATAACAGAGAGTTTAGTTAGAAGTGGTAAGATAGATGTTATAGTCATAGACTCTGTAGCGGCACTAACACCTAAAGACGAGATCGAGGGTGATATGGGTGCACATCATGTAGGTAAACAAGCCAGACTCATGTCACAGGCACTTAGAAAGCTCACCGCCATCACAGCCAAAAGTGGAACTATAGTTATATTCATAAACCAGATACGTATGCAGATCGGTATCATGTTTGGTAATCCAGAAACAACACCTGGAGGTAAGGCTTTGAAGTTTTACACATCAGTTAGACTTGATATACGTCGTATCGCCCAGATCAAAAAAGGTGAAGATATTATGGGAGGTCGTGTACGTGTTAAAGTGGTTAAAAACAAGGTAGCTGCCCCATTCAAACAAACAGAGTTCGATCTTATGTACAACGAGGGCATATCACTTGAAGGTGAAATGATCGCTCTTGGAGAGAAGATGAAACTTATCACAAAAAGTGGTTCATCTTATGCATATGGTGATATAAAACTCGGTCGTGGTTACGATGCGACTAGACAATTTTTGAAAGAAAAAGAAAATAAGATTGTTAAAGATAAGATACTGAAAGAGATCAAGGATGGATTGAAGGAGGTATAGATGATATACACAAAAAAATACCTGTCTCTCTCGAAGATGGGTATTTTTTATTCAATTTATAGAGTAACTATACAACCTCTTTTAACCTATCACCCAATTCAGCCATAATCTTATATTCAGCAATGCCAATAGGTTTCTTAACATTTTCTAAAGAATATTCTAAGACAGCCTTATTGTTCTTACCTTTGCAAATAATCAACCCGATAGACTCTTTATCTTTTGTGGTTTTAATCTTTTTATTAATGGCAGATAGATAGAAACTGATCTGTCCTACATATTCTGGTTTAAAATCTGTATTTTTAAGTTCAATAACAATAAATCGATTTAATATGTAGTTGTAAAACAGTAAATCTATAAAAAACTCTTGTCCCCCGACTTCCAACTTAAACTGTTTACCAACAAAAGCGAAGCCTTTTCCCAATTCTAGAATAAATTTTAAAATATTATCAGTTAATAATTTTTCTAATTCCCTTTCTTTTACATCTTTTTTGATATCCAAGAAATCTAAAATATATGATTCTTTAAAAGATTCTTTTAAAATTGATACATCTTGTTTTGAGATAGTAGTGTCAAAATTATTTGTTATTTTACCTTGTCGTTTATATAAACTTAAACCTATCTGATGATCAAGAACAGATCTGGACCATGAGTTTTCAATCGTTTGCCTTATATAAAATTCAATTTCTGTAATGTCTTTAATCTTATCTATGATTAATCTTGTATGTCCCCAGGGTATTTGTGCCACAAGCTGTGGCACATTTTTATCTGATTCTGTCAATGAGTACGTAATGGTTCACTAGCTTGGAAACACTTCCATATATACAATCAAAAACATGGCATATACAATAAACAAACATGCACCTAAGGTTCGTAGGGATGCATCTCAGTTAGTATTAAGTAAAGGATTAGGAGTAAGAACTGTA
>CAIZLB010000047.1 GCA_903933735.1 uncultured bacterium
ACTAGGTGTGCAAAAAAGCAATTACAAGGCTATTTCTTCAATAATACGAAAGCCAATAATAGAAAGGAAAACTTTAAAGGATGGTATATAGTAATACAGAACTAAGCAAAGCAAATGACAAAAAGCTAATGATTGCGACTTATTCAACTATCTACTCAATGAAGAAAGGAATAGTAGATACATCTAAACCAAAAACATTCAATATGGCTAAAAGGCTAAGCGATATGAAGAAAGTTAACAATTTCCATTTAATTGAGCACTATAACAATTGGAACAGTATGCAAAGAAGAATCAACGAAATTGGATCAGTATACTCATCAACAGCCATCCCAAAGAAAGAAAAATCCTAATGACCCCATTGCACATCCAATTCTGCTATTCCGTGGAAAAAGTATAGCTGGTGATGATCCCTCTCTGGGAGGACTTGTGAAGAAAGTTGTAATGCTATAAATCAGAATAAGCTGCACTATAATACTTCATCAAAATATAGTATCAGACCTCAAACCTCAAGAAATAAGAAATCGATGACTCGCCCATCAAGTGCGAACGCTTACATTAAGCAGTCGGTTGAGTCATTGGATGACATCAGAAAGGACAGCATAAAGCAGATATATGAAAAATATATAATAAAGCAATCGCCAAATTACCGGAATACAATAAAAAGTAGGGTTATCAACAAAATAATCTCTAACCGTCTTTATCAGACAAAAGACATTGAGGAGATCATTAACGAAGAGAAAGAAATGAATCCTGAATTGACCGATAGCTTTTTCAAAGGTGTAATAGATAACATATTTATGGATCCGGCCCCAAAATAAAAATCCTCTAATACTCAGACTATTATTGTAATATTCTGTTTAGCATATTCTGTATTAATTTCATCAGTTTTATTGCAGATTGAGTAGATGCTGATAAAGCTTTCGATTAGACTCTTGTTGATACTTGCATTTCTTAGATATTTCATTGTATTTGATAATTAGCTCTCCATACATATTATAGTGTGAAGCACAACTTTTATTAGCATATGATAAATCTCCCATTACTTTATTGTATTTATTTGAGTTTATCCTTTTGTTAGTCTTTGATAAATTTGTGTATACTTCTTCAAGTGAGCTTAGTTTTTGAATAAGTTTAATAGACATATCATTGGACTCTTTGGTGCATTTTTGAAGACTTAATATAATTGTTTGCTGATGATTTAATCTGTTTTTAAGTTTTTGAATATTTTCTGTTAGTTTGCTATTTTGAAATGAAATAGGGCGTATAGTTTGCTGAATAGTACTGATACTGATTTGATGGGGTGCCTTAATTTGCTTGTAATGGTTAGTATATTCATTTATTTCACCGAGCAAACTTTCCTACATTATTTATATACCCTTTGCTTGAGCAACTCATTGACTTTGTTTTGCCTTGATACGATCTCATTACGCATAGGGTCGTATTTTTTAATCTCTATCTGCAATTCATAGTTTTCTTTTCTTAGTCGTAGTATTTCAATATCCTGATTTTCCATTGATTTAAGTCTTTCTACAGTGTATTTACTGTCGGCATTGTTAATATTTCTCTTCATTTTTATATATTTGCAATGTTAGCCTATATAAATTGGTTTTAATGCATTTAATTCCATTCCCAATAATTAGAATCATTCTACCTCTGATGGTGTTTGCTTATTTATGTAACAGGATCAATTACCACTTTATAATTCAACGAAGCTTTTATATTTTAATTTATTATGCAAGCATTAGGCTCTGTGTGGAACAAAAATGCATGGCACTGGGAAGAAAAGAATTGCACTAAGTGGGGAAAAGAAACCATCATTGGTATGTTTGAGAATATGGGCTATACTTCAGGAGGCTACCATTTTACTATATCAAAAGGAGTTAATGCCATTGGAGAGTCAAATGTCAATGTCAGAAAACAAAAATTACTCTACCTATATGAATTTACTATTAACGGCTACTGGAAAGCAATCTCATTGCTCTCGCAAACTGAGGTCATGTCTGGCTCTTTTAAAATTATTGAAAGAAATCAGGATGACGATGACATTACTCTAGAATTTTCTATAGACTCTTCAGAAACCCCAGCATTTTCTAAAGCAAAAGAAGACATTAAGAAGATGTTGTTTAAGCAGAGTATAGAAATTTTCAATCAGTTTATGGTCAAATATAAAGCTCATATAAGCGATGAGATGCTAAAGGCCACTAAGGAGCAACAGGAAGAAGAGACTAAAAAAATAGGAGAAGCCACAAAATCAACAGTAGCAACAACTGCTATTAAGGACACTGAGGCAAAGGGAAGCGAATGGAATGTAAATTCATATCATTGGGAGGAAAAGCCTGATCGGTCAGAATCTCCAGCAGCAGAACGTGCGGCACGCGACCGTCAATGATGTGCACTGAATTCACGCCGCTTTTGGCGGCGTCCAGCGCGCCGCTGATCTTCGGTAACATGCCGCCACTGATGGTGCCATCAAGAAAAAGATCGTCGATTTGTCGCGCACTCAGATTGGTCAGCAAATTGCCGGCCTTGTCCAGAACACCGCTGATATTGGTCAGCATCATCAACTTCTCTGCCTTCAGCACCGTCGCCAACTTGGCGGCAACCACATCAGCGTTGATGTTGTAGCTCTCGTTGTTTTCACCAAACCCGATCGGGCTGATGACGGGGATGAA
>CAIZLB010000048.1 GCA_903933735.1 uncultured bacterium
ATCATGATATTATTTAATAATATGAAAAAAATAATATTATTGTTTGTCTTAACTTTATTAACTATTATTAAAGGAGATATAAAGGCTATCACCAATGAACAATTACTGATCGATGCTGCAAAGGCAACTATAGAAAAAGCTCGTACTAATGGAACGGGTTTATTTTTTAATTCAAATAGTGAGATCAAAATCACTCAAGATAGTTATTCACCAAAAACCACTGATGAAAAATATATTGCGTCTACGTTATCGAATATGAGGGCTCAAGCAGAGTTATATTATAGTTATGAAAATAATTATGGAAAAACAACACAATCATGCTATGTAGGAATGTTTTCTAGTAAGGATAAAGGTCTGTCAAGACAATTAACTGAGGTGTTTAAAAAAACAAGTACTGTAAACTGTTCTGCTAATGCTACATCTTGGGCTGTATCAGCTAAGATATCAAACGGTATATATTGGTGTGTTGATAGTAATGGCGATTCAAAATCTATAGGGGCTATTTTGAAGAAGGGAACAACTGCGTGCAGTAAAGGTATCAAATCCAAAGTGACAATAGAGACAAATACTGTAAACACTTCATTTTCATTATTTCCAAAATTGGGGAAGATATACGATATATTGTATAAAACTAATCTAACAACACCATCAAATAAATATGACTCTTCTATTATCTCAAAAGATGATATATCTTATGAATTAATTACTAAAAATTCTATAGATGTAGCAAATATAGTTAATAAAGCATCTGTGGGAAAATATTTAATTATTCCAAATGATTCAAGTTTTTTGGCACAATCTGAATCATTAAATAGCAATAAGATGGATAAGGTTATAAATTCAATTTTAGGTCTTAATTTTACAGCGAAGTTAGTAAAAAAAGATATTGACGGCGGTGTTTATGAGGTTGCTATTCCTTATATAGACTTTGCTCGAGCAATTTCACCTTTATATTCAAGACTCAATCTTTTGACTGATGGTTTCTATTACGTTATCTCCGATTTATCTAAAGTGTTAAAAATAAATGTTGTAGTTAAAAACGGTTTGATAAGTTCTATTTATGGATATAATAATTTAAAGGGGGATAATACGAAAACTAGCTCAGTTATAAACATCACTGGTAATGTACGCAAAGGACCTGTTATTTCGATAAATAATTTGAATACTATTACTTGTGAACAGTTATTTGGTAAAGATAATAGTGATAGTATTTGTACACCAAATTATGTTCATAATAATCCAGAATTATTAATCCCGGGACCACCAACAGTAGAAGATACTAAAAAAGCTGCAGATGCTTATATAAAAGCCCTATTATCAAATATGAAGGTAAGTGCCGAATTGTATCATGAAAGTGGTGACAATTATGGATTATTAACATCATCATGTTATTCAGGAATGTTTGATTCTATGGCTACAGGGGGATTCAAAGAATCTATTTCTGCAGTAAAGACTAAAACAAATGATCTCGTATGTAATGCAACAACCCCTGGACCAGATAACAGAGCTACAACTTGGTTGGTCAGTGCTAAACTAAACACAGGTCCGTGGTTTTGTGTAGACAGTACAGGTGTAGCAGTTACTAACAATATGCAAAAGTCTGGGGTAGATACAAAGTGTCAGTAGATATTGACAACCCTGTATTTTAAGTGTATTTTTTACCTGTCTAACCTTAACTAAAAAAATGAACAATCCTAAACTTGACGGCGATTTCGGTATAGTATCCATCGTAAAGAATACCGATGGTATGTACATAGGTAATCTTGTGGAATATTTTAAGATTATAGTAAACCATGCTCGTAATCTCCGTAATCCGTATCATAATTTCAGACACATGTTTTACGTACTGTGGACATGTCATGATGCATGTCTTTATTATATGGCCAATGGCCAGATGTCCGGACGTGATGCCAGAAACCTTCTCGTTGCTGCCTTATTTCATGATTTTGACCATAGTGGACGCACAGGTGAAGATGATCTAGAGATAACAAGAGCGGTCAGATCATTTACAAAACACTGTGAGGGTCTGGATCAAAGACCCTACTTTGCCGATATCGTAGCTATTATAGTTGCTACAAAATACCCTTATAAGACTCCATCCAGTGAATTGAGTCTTTCTTGTCAGATTATTCGCGACGCTGATGCAAGTCAGGGTTTGGATAAATCATGGATACAGCAGATCGTTTTCGGACTAGGGGAGGAAATTAACCTATCCCCGTATAAAATGCTTAATAAGCATGCTGATTTTTTGTCTAAACTTACTTTCACCACCGAATGGGCACGTGAAATATTTGATGAGGCTATGATTGCCGAAAGACTAGCTGAAGTGAGGAGTATGTTGATTATGCTGGACTAGCTAGTCCGCTTTGACTTTTTTAGAATATTAATCCGTACACATTACCTCGGTGATGATGTGCGGATTTTTCTCATACATGATATATTAGGGTTATTATATGCAGCCAATAGTCAAGAAAATCAAAGACAGAGTCAATATAATAGATATTATAGGCTCGCTCATCAAGTTAGATAGGGCAGGTATAAACCACAAGGCTTGCTGTCCATTTCATCATGAGAAAACTCCTTCTTTTTTTGTCTCAGAACAGAGACAAACTTTCAACTGTTTTGGTTGTGGTGTCAAAGGTGACGTAGTCGAATTTATAAAACTATATGAACATCTAGATTTTAAAGACGCTCTTAGATATGTTTTTGATAAATCAGGTCTACCTGAAAGTGATTGGCAGCAAAATCAAGAAAGGAGTTTACAGGATATAAAAGCAGATCAAGAGAAAAAAGATGCTCAGAATTTATTTGAAAAAGTAGTTGATATTTATCATACAAATTTATTGCAAAAAGATAATACTCGAGTTCAAGATTATTTAACAAAAAGAGGTTTGAAGATTGAAACTATAAAAGATTGGAAAATAGGATACACTCCAGAAGCTTGGCAATTTGTAGAGGAAAATATACAGGATAAAAATCAAAGTATATTATTGGAAAAAATAGGTATAGTGAAATCTAAAGATGGTAAAAGATATGATTTCTTTCGTGATCGCATAATATTTCCCATATTTGATATACAAGGTCATGCTATAGCCATATCAGCTCGTATCGTCGATAAGGGTGAACCAAAATATCTAAACAGTCCAGATACTATACTTTTTAATAAGTCAGAAGTTTTATATGGGTTAGATAAAGCCAAAGATGGTATAAGAAAATTCAAATACACGATATTAGTTGAAGGACAGATGGATTTACTTTTATGCCATCAAGAAGGTTTCAATAATACCGTAGCGACCTCAGGTACAGCTTTAACTGATAAGCATCTACAAATACTTAGAAGATATACCAACAACTTGATGCTTATATACGATGCCGATAAAGCAGGTTTAGCTGCAACTATAAAAGCTTGGACTTTGGCTTTAAAATACGGCTTTGAAGTTAAGACCGCTGTCATGACAGCTGGCGAAGATCCAGCTTCTCTTTTACTTAAAGATAAAAAACTATTTTTGAATATTATTAAAAATGCTACACATGTTATAGATTACATCATCTCTCAAAGTGACAACAAAAGCCGTATATCAACCAAGAATTCACTTGAAAGAATTATACCCCTTATAGCCTCACTTGAATCATCTGTAGACAGAGAATTTTTCTCTAAAAAAACAGCAGAATTCTTTGATTTATCTTTAGAAAATATAAATACAGAGTTACAAAAATACAGTCAAAGTGAATACACTTATATCGATAGTAATAACAGGGTAAATGTCAACGATGTTGATAATTCAGGACCTGAAAAAAAGGTATATACCACAATAGTCAAAGCCCTTGCGGAATTCAAATCTTTAGTGTATATTTATAATCAACAATTAAATACGCTAGATTCAAAATCTGAAGGTATAAAACCCGACTCAGATAATATAAAAAAAACAGATTCATATATATATGAATACAAAAATAGTGATTTAGGTAAACTACAGGTCGAATACATACCAGACTTGAACTCGATGTTTGATGATTTTGAAAAGATGGATGAAGAAGTTATTTTCAATCTAGAAAATATTTATTCTCAAAAGAAAGTTGACTTAGATTTTTATAGACAAGAGATAGAAATATCATACAAAAATTTTACACACAAGATATACAATCTTATATTTCAAGAGATACAAAACAAATTAAAAAAAGCAGAGATTATTAAGGATATTAATTTAATAAATAAATATACACAAGATATAAATATATTATGGCAAAACCAAAAAAGATAGCTAAACCTGTATCAAAAAAAACACCAAAAATCAAAAAAATAGTTAAAGTTAAAAAGATTACTCCAAAAAAAGTCGTTATAGTCAAAAAGATTGTTCCTAAAAAGATCATCATAAAAAAAGCTGACAAAGCTTCTAAGGTTGTCAAGGCTGAAAAACCTGCGAAAACAGAAAAGATAGCAAAAGTTGAAGATACAAGAACAAAGGCTCAAAAAAGCATAGACACTAAGTATGATAAAAAAGCAGAAAAGCTTATAGTTAAAGGTCGTGAAAGAGGCTTTGTTACTTATGATGAGATTTTAAAAGAATTTCCTGATATCGAAGAGGATATATTATTCTTAGATTATCTATATCAAAAACTACAGGGTGCGCATATAGACATATTAGAGTCTGGTGGTTTTTTGAATGTGCAAGATGATCAAGATGAATTCCTAAAAAAATACGGTGGACCAACAGGTCGTGAGGCACAGTTTGACTCTATACAGATGTATCTTAAAGAGATTGGTCAATATGATCTTATCTCAGGACATGAGGAAAAAGAATTGGCTAAAAGAATAGAATCAGGTGACAGAGAGGCTGTTAATCTTTTGATGAGAGCAAACCTTCGTCTTGTAGTTTCTATTGCTAAAAAATACGCCAATCGCAGTCAAGATCTTACTTTACTTGACCTTATACAAGAGGGTAATATCGGTCTTTCAAAAGCTATAGAGAAGTTCGATTGGCAAAGAGGTTTTAAGTTTTCAACTTATGCCACATGGTGGATACGTCAATCAATAACTCGCGCTCTTGCTGATCAATCACGTACAATACGTGTTCCTGTGCACATGGTTGAGACTATTGCTAAGTATAAACAAGTTGTAAGACGTTTGTTTCAGGATCTTGGCCGTGATCCTATGCCGGAAGAGATTGCACTTGAGATGGGTGTTGATATAGAGAAAGTTTATATGATAGAGAAGATTGATCAATCAACCGTATCCCTTGACACACCAGTTGACGATGAAGAAAAATCCGTCTTCGCAGACTTTGTAGCTGATGATAAGGTGATGACACCTGATCAGGATTCTTCAAAACGTATACTGCAAGATCAGGTACGTGAGATATTGAACGATCTTAATGAAAAAGAAAGAGAGATACTTATGCTTAGAAATGGTATGACTGATGGTGTGCAACATACCCTAGAGGAAGTTGGTAAGATGTTTGGTGTCACACGTGAGCGTATAAGGCAGATAGAGGCCAAGGCTCATGAGAAGATCAGACAACATGATAAAGCTAATAGATTGAAAGGATACTAATATGGAGGACTGTGTATTCTGTGGGATTGTAAAAGAAAACATACCTCGTCATGAGATATGGTATGAAGATGAAAATCATATAGCCTTTTTAGATATATATCCTTGTCAAAAAGGTCACACTTTGGTTATACCTAAAAAACATACTGATAACATCATTGATTTAAGTGAAGATGAATATACTGATCTTTTTAAGGCAGTACACAGGGTTTCTGAAAGATTAAAATCTTCCTTTAACAGTACTAAGGTATCTATTGTAGTTGACGGTTATTCTATAAATCATGTTCACGTTCATCTTATACCAACTAATAAAGAAGGAGATTTGGGTGATTTTCCAAGATATACATTAGCTGATGGGGAATTAGCTAAAACAGGTCAAGAATTGAATGATTTTAAAGAAGTATAAGTTATCCACATAATCTCACTTGCATCACTTGCATTATATTTCACACATGCTATATTAATTGAGTGAAGGAGTTGAGCAATCAACACCTTCACAATCAAAAGAAACTCTTCGTAAGATGAGTTTCTTTTGACGTAAGGCTATCGAATAAAATTATTTAGAAATGATTATCGTGCCTTATTTAGAAAACCCCAGAGATGGGGTTTTCTGCTATAATATAATCATGTCTCTATACACAGGAAAAGGTGACGATGGCACCACAAAAACGTTTGGTTGTGATCAACGTATCTCAAAGTCTTCAAACATAGCTGAGGCCCTTGGAGCTATGGATGAGATTAATTCATTTTTAGGATTATTAAAAGTAAAGGCTAAAGGCTTGGAAAATTTTTCAATACTTGGAAAAACTTATGATGTGATAATTCACGATGTTCAAAAAAATCTTTTCATCATACAGGCAGAGCTTGCCGGAGCAGATAAAACTTTAGAGGAATATAAGCTTCATGAATGCGAGGCTTATGTAAATGAAGCCGAGAAAATACTTCCACCGATAACAACTTTTTTCATATCGGGTGGAACTGAGATCACGGCACTTTGTGATATTTCGAGAACTATAGTTCGTAGAGCAGAAAGAAGAGTTGTTGCAGTTCATGATGATAACATTAAAGCCATAGGTAAATATAGTCTAGCTTATATGAATAGATTATCATCCTTGTTTTACGTGATGGCAAGACTGGCAAATCATTATAGTGGAGTAGGTGAGGAAGCACCGGATTATAAATAAATTTTTTATAAAAACTTCGGTAAAAATTGATATTTTCTTTATGAAAACTTTATAGGTGTTTTTGTATTATTTGTAAATCACAAGAAACAATTTACAAAAAATAAAAGACTTGATTAAGATCTATTACGACATAGATTATGGTAAACCTATTGATAAATATTTAGAATTGATACAAATTGACCATGATTACGATATATACATCTCCAGAAGATCTTTAAAGCATTTTGTAGAGAGTAGAAAGAAGGAAATGGTCGATAATCACACAAAAGATGAGATTTTAAACAGGTTATATTTTGCAGTAGATAACATAATCACTATTTTTAAAGATTGTGATGATTTATCTATAGGGGAAGATGGTAGATTTATATATAAAAAATATTTTGAATCTATTAAAAAGATTAATCTGAGGATTGTTTTAGAAAGTAACAACAATAGATTAGAAATCTGCTCTATTCACTTTCAAAAACACAAATAACCACCTTTTTGAGGTGATTATTTGGTTCAGAACTTAGGATGACGGCGAGGTGGTTTTACCCACAACTTCATCCATGAGTATATTGATATTTCTATCAACCCCGCAGCAGCCGATTGTTAATTTTCTGTCGTTAAGTCTTATGTTGTATATAATATCAAAATTAAAAACTGTGTCAAATTTATATATTATATCTTTACCATTAAAGTTATCCACATAATCTTACTTGCATCACTTGCATTATATTTCACACATGCTATATTGATTAGGTAGTCGTTGGTGAGCAATCATCAGCTTCTGCATCAAAAAGGCATCCGCAAGGAAGTCTTTTTGTTTTATATATATGTAAAATCGGTACGCGGATAAATTCATGATATAATGACCATCATGACACAAACAAATCCTCAACATGATTTATTTCAAACTTCATACAAACGTTTAAACACAGCCCAAAAACAGGCCGTAGACACTATAGACGGACCAGTTCTTATAGTTGCAGGACCTGGATCAGGAAAGACTGAGATCTTATCCCTTCGAGTGGCTAATATACTTTTACAAACAGACATAAAGGCTTCGAATATACTGTGTTTAACCTTCACCGAATCAGCTACGCATAACATGAGAAGTCGTATTGAAAGATATCTTAAAGAAGATGCTTATAGAGTAAATATACATACTTTTCACAATCTTTGTACAACCATCATCAGTGATTATCCAGAATATTTTTATGATGGAGCAATAATACACCCTGCCGATGACGTTACCAAGATAAACATTTTAGAGAATCTCATAAAAAATCAACCCCATGATTCTAGGATCAAATCATATCATCCAGATCAAGGTTTTATGTTTTTAAAGCCGATATTGAACACTGTATCGAACTTAAAAAAAGCAGGTCTCACTCCAGAGGATGTTAAGACTATATTGGATGAAAATGATAAAGATCTAATCATCTTAAATGAAAGACTTTCACCAATCTTATCAGAGAGAATAAGTGAAAGTACTTATGAAAAATTTAATACAGAATTTGAAAAATTATACAAAGAAAAGGGAGGTAGATATGTATTAAATTATCCATCACTCATAGATGCCCTATATCTAAACTTCAAGTCCAATGTAAAAGAGAAAAAGGATTTTACAGATTGGAAAAGTAAAAATACTGATAAAAATAATAAAGGCGAAAACATTTTCAAAGATACAAAAAAAGCTGATACTTTACGCGAGATAAATGATATATACAAAAAATATCAAACAGAATTATATAAACAAAGTTTTCATGATTTTGATGATATGATACTTGATGTTTTGACAGTGCTTCGTAAAAATGAATCTTTGAGATTAAAGATACAAGAACAATATCAATACGTATTGGTAGATGAGTTTCAAGATACCAATGATGCTCAAATGCAAATCATCTATTCTCTAACACACAACGATTTCAATGAAGGTAAACCAAATATCATGGCTGTAGGTGATGATGATCAGGCTATATACAAGTTTCAGGGTGCAGAACTTTCAAACATACTTGAATTCACAAAGATGTACAATGATGTCAAAGTTATATCTTTAACTCAAAATTATCGCTCAAACTCAGAGATCGTTGAAGCATCTTTGTCGATGATACGAAACAGTGAATTCAGATTGGAAAATCTATTGAAAGGTTTTGTCAAAAATCTAAAATCAGACAAAGAATTTGATAAAAAGAATATTTTACAAAATAAAAATGCTATAGAAATAAAAGAGTTTGATACCAGATTGCATGAATATACATATGTAGCTGAGAAGATAAAGGAGATTATGAGGCTTGGAGTTGAAGCAGAAAACATCGCTGTTATAACTCGTAATCATGATGATTTAACAGCGCTGGTGCCTTATCTTTCACATAGACATATTCCTATACGATATGAAAGAGAGCAACATGTTTTAAATCAAACACATATAAGGCAAATAATAGACATATTGGATTATGCAAATAATACACTACATGAAGATAAAGACTTCTTATTAAGTAAGATATTATCTTTTCCTTTTTGGAATATTAAAAAAGTTGATCTTTGGAATCTATCTCGAAAAGCTTATACCGATAGAAAGGATTGGATGAGTGTAGAGTCTGAATCATTGGAGATCAATGAAGCCAAAGAAAAACTTCAAGAGATTATATCTTTAGCATCTTATGAAAATGCAGAACATGTTATAGATTATATTTTAACTAAAACCGGTTTTAAGGAATATTATTTCAGTTTAGATAAATACACTCATCAAAAATCAGAATATCTAGTTTTCTTATCAAATCTAAGAGCTTTTATACAGGCCATAAGGGAATATAAACAAGGTAAAGAGATAAACGTTTCTCATGTTATGGATTTTGTAAAGGTATATGAAAATAATAAAAACTTAAGACTCTCTGACAAAAGTCCCTTCGTAAATGCTCGTAATGCTGTCAATCTTTTAACGGCTCACAAATCAAAAGGATTGGAATTTGAGGTTGTCTTTGTATTATCATCAAACGAATCGACATGGGCAAACAGAAAAGCCAATTCAAGCTATCTGCCTAAGAATCTTCCTATAACCCCAGCAGGTGACAATGAGGACGATTGGCTAAGACTTTTCTTTGTAACCCTAACTCGTGCTCGAGATCATATCTACATAACGAATCATAGAGCAGGTGACAATGGAAAAGAATCAGATAGATTGAGATTTTTAAATATGTTGGGTGAGATAGAGATACAGGATGGTGTTATAGATAACGTAGATGGTACTGACATGTTAGAGTCTTCATCGATATCATCGAGTGGCAACATAGAAACTAAGTTTATAGATACAGAAGATGCCTTACTTGATTCTATACTTGAAGATTATGTATTACCGATAACTCATGTTAATAATTTTTTAAATATAGGAAGAGGTGGTCCTATGTATTTCTTAGAAAATAACCTGCTTCGATTTCCTCAAGCTAAGATCGCCAATGCTGGTTACGGTTCGGCAATGCACAATACTTTAAATAAATCATTATTATTTTTAAAATCACAAAAAAAATATCCATCATTATCTGAGGTAAAAGGATGGTTTACAGATCTTTTACAACATGAGAGGTTATCAAGACAAGATCATAAAGATTTCTTGGCTAAGGGATTGAGTAAACTTGATCTCATATATAAAGAGAAAATATTGACAATGAAAGAAGATGACATGTCTGAAGTTGATTTTAAAAATGAAGGAGTGACTTTAAAAGATGATGATTTGATAATACATGTGACTGGTAAGATCGATATACTTCATCACAAAGATGGAGATGATGTTTATGTGGCTGATTATAAAACAGGTAAACCATTTACTGATTGGGTCAAAGGTAATCTAGAACATGAAAAAATAAAATTACATTTTTATAGATATCAATTAATCTTTTATAAAATGTTAATACAGGGGTCTAAGAGATATAAAAATCTAAATGTATTGGGTGGTGTTTTGGAATTTGTGGAAGGGGACACGGAACTGTGTGATCTCTATCTCGATATAAAGGATGAGGATGTTCGGAGGTTACAAAAACTTATTGTGGCGGTTTATAAGAGAATAATGAGTCATGATTTTTCGGTCCCAGAGAGTGTTTTGGGGTTGGGGGAGTTGGAGGGTGTGGAGGAGTTTGAGAGGGTGTTGTTGGGTGAGTAAAAAAAACACGCAGCCAGGGTTACTGACTGCGGTTGGGGGTGAGGTGAGTTAATCACTTCACCGTAACATATTCAACTTTCTTCAGATCACCCCTCACTTCCTGAGATGATTTTCCTAAGGCTGTGTTATAATCCAAGATAATTTTGTTAGCAGCCTTGATTTCCTTTTCCCAACCGTAATAGGTATTAGGTTTTAAAGATTTTTCTGCTTCGGCCAACTCACATAGAGAGACCAGTTTATCATGCTCCGCTTTCACATAATCCGCTTTATCGATAGCGACTCGATCGATCTGCCTGAACGATCCGCGTTTTTCAGGGTATTTCTCCCATGATTGGTTATACGCGGTGATCAACTTGTTGGCAGCCATTTTATCATCAAGCGATGAAGCTGACTCTTTTTTGACCATAGCCATCTCGTATTGTTCAGCCAAGGATTTGGCGAATAATTCCGGAACTTTGACAGCCAACCCGATCGTGCACGTGACGGCGATAGATGAAATAATGAGGAATAATACGAACTTAACAAATAGCCGTCTGAAAGGGTGGCTAACGGTTAGGCCTATCAACCTAAACTTGTGATACAAGTTCATACTCAGGGTTTTAGCCACTAGATGATTCGCTCTAGATAACAGACGTTTACGCTCAGCATCATTTGCCAAAAGCATGGCAGCGAACATATTATGATCCTTGACCTCGAATATTTGTTCGTCTCGTTTTTGCAAACAGACGAGTTCGAATTCTAATGTCTGAATGGCGGTTTCCGTTGAGGGTGAAGGTTCTTTACGTATTTTGATGAACGATGGTATTAATTTCATGATATTCGTGATGTTGTTGTAGGTTCTTGATCCGACACTACGTCAGATTTGTTTATATAGTATATAAAATATATAAAATATGTCAATATGGCAGAACAATAGTCATATAAATATTGATATATCCCCAATAAATGCTATTATCTACCCCGTATGAACATATCAGTCAGTCAGATCTATTTTCACGTTGCAATATTTTCTCTAGCCCTGTTTACCGCCTTTGGTTATTTCAATCGTCTAATATATAAGAAAAATAAACAGACCGTAACAGCATTTTCAATGCTTGAATCTGTGTCACTAGTTAACTTTGCTGTTTTCTTAACACTAATCTTTTTCAGAAATGAGGGTGATAGGCAAGGGTGTATAATAATGGCTATCATGTTGATGATATTTATACCGAGAATATTTTGGAGGGAATCAAATCGTAAAAACCTAACCTGTTGGGACAAGAATCAGATTTTGTTTTATTCGTTATTGTCCCTAAGTCTACTTGCAATACTTGTCTATAATAATTTATTCATCTGATCAAACCAAAAACTATATTGATAAACAACCATCACTCCTCGTAGTCGATGGTTTTCTATTTTCTCAAAAACGCTAAAGTATTAGTGCACTGTGAGTGAAGTGGGGTAGGTAATTGATCTAGTTTAAACCAACCAATCTCATCGAACTTATGAGGTTCGCCATTTTTAACTTTTTCTGGATCAACTAATACTTTAAAATCAAGAGCTAGCCAATGAGTTTTCTTTCCATTATTTTCTCTGTGAACATCTCTATATCCTAAGAATTCATAACTTATGACATCAGTACAATATTCTTCCATTATTTCTTTTTTAAGAGTATTTTCTACAGTATCACCAAACTCTAAACCTCCACCACCAAAATCCCATGAACCTTGTTCATCTCTACAATTAACACCTCTTTTGTTTAAAAGATAATTATCGTCACCGTCATGGCATGTATAGATTATTGTAATACCTGTATAGTCTTCACCTTTTTTCATGATATAATCATAACATATGACAAATAATATCGACATACCGTATTTTGAAGATGAAAAATCAAAGATGAATCCAGATTTACCGATAATAGAAAGAAACAATATAAATGCTGTTATAATAAACCCTAAAACAAATCAAGTTTTATGTTTAGATTGGGAAAAATTTGATTGGCATACTTTTATAATAGGTGGAGTAGATGAAGGGGAAGATATTATATTGGCAGCTAAAAGAGAGATAGAGGAGGAGACGGGTTATAAAAATCTAAAATTTATATCTGAAGTAGGTAAATGCAGATCAGGTTATTTTGCTGTACACAAAAATGAAAACAGAATTGCTAATACAACAGGTTTATTATTTGAACTTATGGATGAAGAAAAAACTGAAACAAAAGAATCAGAGACAGCAAATCATGTATTTAAATGGATACCAAAAGACGATGTTATGGAGTATATAAACCTTAATTCTCAGAAATACATATGGGAAAAGACTTTATCATACTTGTTGCCAGACTTGGAGTCGAACCAAAATTAAAGGCTTCAAAGGCCTCTGTCCTACCATTAGACGATCTGGCAATATGGATAGTATAATAGCATTTTTATTTTAAATTACAATCTAAAGTGCTATAATAATACCAATATGAATAATCAAAATCATAGGTCGTCTGTGGCCAGAATTTTTTCTTTTATAGTATTACTTGGTATTATACCAGCTTGGTTTTTTTATATAGGCATTAAATACAAGGAGACTGTGACCATATTAGAGGAAAGTCAGCGTGTTACAGACGCTTATAGTATGATGGGAAAATAGCACAGATATGCTAATATATAGTAATGAATTTACCAGAAAAATACAAAAAACCTTATAATTCAAAGGATGTTGAGTCAATAGTATATGAAAAAGAGTCAAATTCTGGCCTTTTTAATCCCGATGTTTTAATCAACACATTTCCCAAAAAATACGCTGATTCTAAAACTTGGACAACTATAACACCTCCGCCAAATGCTAATGGTCGTTTACATGCAGGACACGCACTTGATGTAACTTTGAAGGATATATCGGGTCGATATAAACGTATGCAAGGATATCAAGTTTTAATGTTGCCAGGATCTGATCATGCTGGTTTTGAGACACAGGTTGTTTATGAAAAGAAGTTGGAAAAAGAAGGTCGAAGTCGTTTTGGTATGGATAGAGAAAAACTATATAAAGAGATATATGATTTTACTATAGCTAATAAAGATACAGTCACAGATGAGATTAAGCGCATAGGTGCTTCTTATGATTGGTCTCGTGACACCTTTACCCTTGATGATAAAGTAGTTTCCGGTGTACAGAACACTTTTATAAAGATGTATGAAGACGGCCTTATCTATAGAGGTAAAAGAGACTGCAATTGGTGTTCAAAACATCAAACCTCACTTTCAGATGTTGAAACTACAAATAAAGAATTAGTCGATACATTTTATACTTTTAAGATTGGAGAATTCAACATCGGTACATCTCGTCCTGAAACTAAGTTTGGTGACAAATACATAGTTGTTCACCCAGATGATAAAAGATATGAAAAATGGTTAGATAATGACACTTTTGAAGCAGAGTGGATATCAGGTCCAACAAAATTTACTGTTATAAAAGATGAAAGTATAGATATGGAGTTCGGTACAGGAGCTATGACTATAACACCATGGCATTCTGGTGTTGATTTCTTGATCGCTAAAAAACATGGACTTGATATGGTTCAAGTTATAGATGAGCAAGGTAAGCTTATGGATATAGCCGGCGAACTTAAAGGTCTCAAAGCTATAACAGTTGGTCGTCAAAAAGTTGTTGAGATATTGAGAGAAAAAGGATTAATAGTCTCTGAAGATACTGCATACAAACATGTTGTACCAGTTTGTTACAAATGCGAAACACCTATAGAGCCACAACTTAAAGATCAATGGTTTGTTAAGATGGAATCTTTGGCTGAGATGGCATTGCAAGCATCACAGGACGGAAGAATAAACTTTGTTTCAGAACAATATAAAAAAGTTTATGAATATTGGATGAAAAATCCACTTGATTGGAATATTTCTCGTCAAATAGTTTGGGGTATACAAATACCAGCTTGGTTTAAAAATAAAGGGGAAGATAATCAAGAATTTCACATAGGAAAAACCAAGCCTGAGGGTGATGATTGGATACAAGACAGTGATACTTTTGATACCTGGTTTTCCTCAGGACAATGGCCGGTTGCAACTTTAGGATTTTCTGACTCAGAGGATTTTAAAAGATTTTATCCAACACAGCTTATGGAAACAGGAAGAGATCTGATATTCAAATGGGTGCCACGTATGGTTATATTTGGCCTTTATTTGACCGGTGAAGTGCCTTTTAAAGACATATATATGCATGGAATGGTTCTTGATGCTAAAGGGCAAAAGATGAGTAAGTCAAAAGGTAATGTTTTGTCACCTATAGATCTAGCTGATGAATACGGCATGGATGCTCTTCGTATGGCCCTTATAGTAGGCAATGCACCAGGAAATGATATACCTCTTTCGGTTGATAAAGTTAAAGCTTATAAAAAGTTTGTAAATAAACTTTGGAATATTGCACGTTTTGTTTTAGAAAATACTGATGAGTCTATGGATGGGGAGGTCGATCTCACAAATAAGCATATAGAAAATTTTAAAAATATAAAAAATGATATTTCTAAAAATATAGAAAGTTATCAATTACATCTTGCTTCTGAGAGTTTATATCAATACGTTTGGCATGAGTATGCTGACGTTGTTTTGGAGGAGATTAAGAAAGATTTAACAGATGAGAATAAAAAAGTTTTGAGATATTTATTCAAACAGATTTTGATTATTGCACATCCTTTTATGCCTTTTGTGACGGAGGAGATCTGGAGTGATTTTGTTGATGTGGAAGTGAACGGTCTACTTTTGGTCCAGGATTGGGAGTAAAAAACAAAACCCCGGGCTCCAAAAGGAAACCACGGGGGGTAATATTAAGTCGTCATCTGGTTTATACTGAGGTTACCTCATCGATCCCGGCGAATAGTAAGGTGATCCAAGCAATTGGACCACCCAGGAAAACAAAAATCCTGAATACGATTTCACCATGATGTTCTGATATGGAATCAGTTGACATTAGAAAGACGGAACACATCAGTAATGTTCCTAAAATCGACCAGATAACAATAACTTGAGGGATGTATTGAATAAGTTGCATAACATTATAGATATTACAACATGCATATATACGTGTCAAATAAAAATCACCCCCGACTTCTCTGTCTGTAAGGGGTGAAATAACTATTTGATTTATTTTATTCTTTTGATTGAAGTCTCAGGATAACATGTACCCAATCGCGAGTATTATCCAAAGATTCAAGGTCACCTAAAAGATTACGTGGTGAGAATGCATTGATAGGTACATTGACATCTGAAGGAGATTCTCTTGAGTCACAAACTCCTGAAAACACCACCTCATCATTGATCTTGATAAAGACAACATCACCCTCGAAATAAGCTTTAGGAGGGTTATCGGGGGAAGTGAGGTACAACACCCCACACTTACCTTCAACTTTCGTATTTGTACCCTCAATACCTTCAATAGACCCAATGGTCTCTGCAAAATTGTTAAAAAAGAACTTATCACGGACTAAGGATCTGACCATGACGATAAACGAGACAATAAAGAACGCGTTGCTTTTCATAATTTTGATTTGTTCGACTTATCTAGATTAGAATATATCGTCACATATGTCAAATAAAATATCATGATATAATATCCTCCAATGACCCAAGATCAAGCTTTAAACATTCTAAAAACAGGAGCCTCAGCCTTCTTAACCGGAGAACCTGGTAGTGGTAAAAGTCATACCATAAAGCTTTATATTGACTATCTTATAGAAAAAGACGTCAGTCCATCCGTAACAGCCTCTACAGGCATTGCTGCAACTCATATCGGTGGTATGACCATACATTCATGGTCAGGACTTGGTATTAAGAACGATCTAAGTGTATATGACTTGGAAGCATTACTTGAAAAAGAATACATAGTTAAGAGAATAAGAAAAGCTAAGGTACTTATCATCGACGAGGTATCCATGTTATCAGCCAACACTTTGGATATGATAGAAAAAGTTTGTTCATACATAAAACACGACAGTCATAAACCTTTTGGAGGATTGCAGGTTATATTTGTCGGTGACTTTTTTCAACTTCCTCCTATTATAAAATTACAAGACAAAACATCAACCCTTGAGATGTTTGAAAGTTCAAATCTCGCTTTTGACTCATCGGCTTGGAAAAATCTAAATCCAATCATCTGCTACTTAACAGAACAACACAGACAAAGTGATAAAGATTTTGTATCTATTTTAAAAAATATTCGTGAAAATAAAGTCGATAAAGTCGTTCATGATATATTACAAAAAAGAATTTTAAAAAATAAAGACACAAAAGGTTCTGTTCAAAAGATAACAAAACTTTATTCTCACAACATTCATGTAGATAAAGTAAATAACTTAGAGCTTGATCTTATAAAAGACAAAACAAAGATTTTCGAGATGACAAAAACAGGTCGTGATTTTATTGCTGACAATCTGGTTAAAAACTGTTTATCACCTTACAAATTAGAGTTAAAAAAAGGTGCGAAAGTTATGTGCACCAAAAATAATCCAGAAAAAGGCTTTGTTAACGGATCAATAGGGGATGTTGCCAAATTTTCTAGTAAAACAACTTTTCCTATAGTGCGTTTTACAAATGAAAAAGGTTATGTCAGGGAAGTGGAAATAGAACCGATGGAATGGTCTGTTACCGATGGTGGACAAACTATAGCAACTATAAAACAAATCCCCCTTCGTTTAGCATGGGCAATGACAATACATAAAAGTCAAGGTATGTCACTTGATGAGGCAATGATGGATATATCTCAAGTATTTGAATACGGTCAAGGTTATGTTGCACTATCGCGTGTCAGAACTTTATCAGGACTTCATCTTATAGGCTACAATGAGATGTCACTCAAGGTGCATCCTGAAGTACTTATGAAGGATATTGATTTTAAAGAAAAATCCGAAGAAGCAGAATATGAATTCCATAAGATGACAAAAACAGAATTATATAAGATTCAAGATAATTATGTTAATTCAATAGCTACACCGGGTGGTATAAAAAAGTCTGAAGAAAAAAGGATCTACAAAAAAAGTAAATTTAAAACAAAGACAAAAAAGAAAAATAATTATAATGTGGACAGTGATGTTGATTATGACTTTGAAGAAGTGATATACTAATCTCATATGGCAAAAGGAGAATTTAG
>CAIZLB010000049.1 GCA_903933735.1 uncultured bacterium
AGATCTTAAATTCTATATAGATCCTAGCAATACTACGATAGGAAGCCTATCTAAAAACCATTTAGAATTACACGGTAGTTCCTTAGAAGAAGTAATTGTTCCAGCTATCTCACTAAAAACATTTGCAAAAGAAAATAATATAGACAAAATATCCTTAGTTAAAATGGATATAGAAGGTGCTGAGTATGAGATTATTGATAATTTAGAAGATGAAGTATTCGAAATAATTGACAACTTTTTAATTGAGTATCACGATAATGATGATGAAAGAGTTTTAAGACTAACTAAAAAACTTATTCAAAAAGGTTTTAATATAGATCAAATAAGAGATCAAAATTCTAAAGATAATATAGATATAAAAAAATCATACAATAAGTCTCCAATAGGTACTATATTTGCAAAAAAGAGTAACGTAGATAAATTGTTAACTGTTATTATTCCTACTTATAATCATGAAAAATATATAGAAAAAACCATAGATAGTGTTTTAATGCAGAAAACTTTATTTGCATTTAATATATTAGTTTCTGACGACTGTTCAACAGATAGAACCTGGGAAGTACTACAAAAGTACAAAGGTATACCAGGATTAACTATTACTAAAACACCTGAAAATGAAGGCGCGACCGCAAAAAGAATTAGTAACTTATTAACCAGTGTAAAATCAGATTATATTACTATTTTAGATGGAGATGATTATTATACTAATAAAAATAAACTGCAAAAACAAATTCAGTTTTTAAAAGATAATCCAAAATATTCTATTCATAGTACCAGCTATTTTGAAAAAGAAAAAGAATCTGATGAAAACTTAATGGATTATGTACTTTATGGAATAAAAGAACATGTAGAATTAGAAGATAACATGGATGCTAATTATGTGTCTTTTGGATTTATGTTTAAAAATATATTTAAAGACGATTATAAATTTCCCGAATGGTTTTTTAATAAAGACGTATTTGATCATTACTGGGCTATAAATTGTTTATTGCTAGAAAAAGGTACATGTAGAAATGAAAAGTGGAGTTCTGGAGTTTATAGAATAACTCCTAATGGACAGTACGGCGAAAAAGATGAAAACTGGAAAAAAGAAGCAGGATTAAAACAAAGTCAAATTATATCTGAAGCGTATAAAGATATTCTTGAAGAGATAAATAATCCTAAGATAAAACCACTAGTAATAATAGATGCTTTTTTTCACAATGAAAATTGTCTAACTACGTTTAAAAAACATTTATCTCTAATAAAAAATCTTGACGTTCCAATAATGCTTGTTACAAATAGTAAATTTGAGCAATCATTAATAAAAGAAGTGGACTATATTTTTTATGATAACAATAATAGACTGTTTAAAAAATCTTATTCCACAGACGACAACATATTTGTATGGTATAGCGATTCAGTTAAGTATTTTTCTATAAGTGAAAAGATAACTCAAAAGCACGGACTTTCTGTTTTATCTAATTTATATCATTCTACTAATCTAGCAAAATCTTTAGGCTATACTCACTTTTTTAGATTTGAATATGATTCATATTTTGATAATCTTACTAAGATTAAAGATATGATTAATATTGTAAAAAAAGAAAA
>CAIZLB010000050.1 GCA_903933735.1 uncultured bacterium
AAACAAAAGTTGATGTCATTAATTGTGCTCTTAAGAAATATTTGAGATACTACAATAGTGAACGATTACATCTCGGTATCAATCTCAAAACACCAAGTCAATTATTAACAGAGTGTTTCCAAGCTATTGGTTAGAATACGAGACATACCCGTAAACTCGTAACCGAGTCCGATGAGGATATTCATGGCCGCCTCGTGCATGGCAGGAGTGGTCTTTGTAGGATCGTATTTTAGCGTAATAATCTTCATAGCGTGTTTTTTTCGTTTGTTATAATTTGCTAATCTAGCCACTTGGCTTCGATCTAGGTGCTTATAGGGTAAAACAATGTACTGATAAAGTCAATGTTTTTGGATATAATTTGCACTACAAATAAATTTAAGTTATTATACATATAAGGCTCATTAGGCGTACCCTAGTGGGGTCCCCAAATCAATCAATAATCTTGTAATATTCTACAGAATTGATGAATTCGGAGACTCTAAAACCTCCAACAATACTTGATGAAGTTATCAAAACTTTCTCAGGTATTTTGATTTTATGATCATATAAAATATTAATTACTTCCTTTATCTTTGATATTACCCTCTTTTCTTGAGCAAGTGATTTTGGCTTTAAATGTAAATTCAAAGAGTTCCATTTTGCCCAAGCGAACAGATCAGCTAATTCTAAACCAAAGCTTAATCCTTTTTTATTTTGAAACGATAAACTCGTTATTCGATTAAACGCACTATTACAATTGTTTTTAATATTTTTATTATTCATATAATAACTACCCTCGGTGGCCAACATAAAACCCTTTAGAACCGCACCGTCATCCTGTCTCCTAGACTCGACGATTATTTTACCCATGGAATCATTTTCTTCTAAAAACTTTCCAAATTGTAAAATCATCTTTGCTGTTAATATCTCATATAAAATATCGTGTTGATTTTTGTTCTGTAAATACTTAAATATAACTCTTTCTGCAATAGATATTTTTCTAGCTTTTTTCTTAATTTTATCAACAAGATATCTCTTGTCTACCTCATATAATATACATTTCATCTCGGTACCTCTTACAAGATGAATAAAGTGCTCAAAAAAATAATCAATCCCTTTCTTGCTCAATTTTATATTTTTTATTTCTTCTTTTTCAAATAAATCATATGCATGTATATTGGCATCAATCGGTATATTATTTTTAGATTTTAAAGAAATCATAAAATCAGATAGAGCATGGTGTAGACCTTTTTCGATAATGACTCCAGATAATAAAAATCTGTCACCAGTATCACTTAATTTTGATTTACCAGATTCATCTATAAATAAGATATATTGATTTTTAGGTTGGGGTTTTTGCATCATACTATCTTAACAAAACCTAGATAAAGTTTTCATAAAGATTTTATAAAGTATTTTTCCTACAACTTCCCCGCATCAATCTACAACCCTCACCTTCTCCATAAATCAAAACATGAAATTAGAATTAAAAAAATATTATTGTCGAGGCAGTTAGAGTGTTGCAATAAAAAAACCGGTCCCGTGTGGTGGCGGAAGCCGGTTTGAGGTTGGGGTGAGATGGTGGCGGAAGGTTCAGAGGTCTTCGACGATGAAGACTTGGCGAAAACTACACCAACCACTGTCCCAATCACCAAGATGAAATTCCAAGAGATCGTGATTCCAATGAAGAACCTTACCTTTATACACCTTACCCAAAACAGTAAACCATCTTGGGCAATTAGAACGATTTGACAACCAGAATGATAATGCTTCAAGCGGCGCACCGACCCGAAAATCACGACCGGTTTGTTGAGAAAGCTTATTTATGACACCAACCGCCTCTTGAGACGAGAAAGAATCCTTCATATCATAGAAACCACAAACTTGTATACCTCTTGTTATTGGTACCAATCTACTAAAATTATCATCAGTTAAATTATCTCTGCAAAATCCTGACATCGGAATATTATCCCTGATCGAATTGATAGTCGCACTCTCAGGAATATTAAAATCATAAAGAGATGGTATACTCAAAGGTTCCTCCAACTTATAGCCATGAGCAATCATATGAAGCACCATCGCTCGATGAACACTAGGGTTAACTTTCGAAAAATCAAATGTAACAAGACTCATAATATGTTGTTCTTTTTGGTTTTTGTTTGTGACAATTTGCTAATCTAGCCACTTGGCTTCGATCTAGGTGCTTATAGGGTAAAACAATGTGCCGATAAAGTCAATGTTTTATCTTTTATGTTGACTACATATAACAATATATGTATTATTTTGTATGTAAGAAATCATGAAAACCAAATTAACAAAAGCCGAGAGAGCAAGATATTATTTAAGGGTCGAAATAACCAACTATTGTACAAAACCGAGAACTCTAGAGGAGCTAAAGATTAGATTCGACATGTCAGGGACTTCTATATCCGCCTGTATGTCACCGTTAATTCACAGATGGAGAATCATTGAACACAATCTCGGTAGTAAAACTTATACAAGGATAAAAGGTAAAAGGGTTCCTAAAAGATGAATACGGAACGTGCCCACAGAATCCAAAAGAAATATGTCCGACGACATATTTCTTTTTTCTTTTCACTACAACCTCCCCGCATCAATCTCCCTTCTCACCTTCTCCATAAGCTGGACCATGAAATACAGATTATGAATCGTTGCCAAAGTTCCACCCAACATCTCCCCTGCTTTATATAGATGGTTCATATATGCTCTGGTATAATTTTTACAAGTATAACATCCACACCCTTCCTCTATTGGACCCATATCATCTTTATATTTTGCATTTTTAAGATTGAGGTTTATATATGCAAATTTGTCTTTTGTATCTGTATTATCATTTACAAAAACTGTTCCGGTTCGAGCATTACGTGTTGGCATCACACAATCGAAAGTATCACATCCTTCCATTACTCCTTTTATGATGTCAGACGGCTCACCTATACCAAGTAAGTGACGAGGCTTATTTTCAGGCAATATACTATTAACCCAATGAACAGCTGTCATCATATCTTCTTTTGCAAAAGATCCACCAATACCATATCCATCAAACTCTATACCGTCATGTGATAATTCTGATATAAACTTAGCTGATTCTTTTCGAAGATCTTCATGTCGCCCACCTTGTACTATTCCAAATAAAGCCTGACGAGAAAAAGCTTCTGTATTTTCAATATGAGATTTTAAAGATTCGAGCGCCCAACGATGAGTTCTATCCAAAGATCTCTTTTGATATTCTATAGGTTCATGAGGTGAAGTGCATTCATCAAAAGCAAAGATGATATCAGCTCCAAGATCTTGCTGTATTTGTATTGATTTTTTGGGTGTAAAATAATGAGCCGAACCATCTATAATAGATCTAAACATCACACCCTCTTCGTCAATCTTAGCCGGTATCATGGCATTTTCTATACCTGCCTTATGTCCAGATTCTTTTAGAGAAATCTCATCATATCCAGGACGGGCTGATGATGTGAACTTTGTTATATTTTTACCAAGTGCTACTCCGAGAGAAAAAGCTTGAAAACCACCTGAGTCGGTAAAAGTTGGTCCAGACCAATTCATGATTTTCCCAAGTCCACCGTGGGCTTTTATGATTTCTGGTCCAGGTTGAAGATAGAGATGATAGGTGTTTGAAAGCACTGCTTCGGCACCAAGATCTTTTAGCATCTCAGGAGTTATGGATTTTACTGTAGATTTTGTACCTACAGGAATAAAAGCTGGTGTCTTTATCTCCCCATGAGGAGTTTTTATGACAGCAGTTCGAGCTCGACTTTTTTGTGAGCGTGTTTTTATAGAAAATGTGATTGGGCGGTCTTTCATAAGTCTATTTATACATTAATCATCGCCCACAGTAAACCCAATAGTATTCCTAGGTTCATCTTTCTCTTTTATAAGAGCCTTTATGATATCGAATATCTGATGAAAATTTTTAGTATTACTTTTCTCCATCTCTTCGACTTTTTCTCTAAGTTCTTTGTATGTATCTATCATTTCTCTAAGTTTTGTAAATATTCTTATAATCTGTATGTTTACATATATAGCTTTATCACTTTTCAAGACACTTGAGAGCATGACTATACCTTGTTCGGTGAAGACATATGGTTCATATGACCTACCTCCTCTGTTTGAGGTCGCAAATTGCGACCTCAAACGTTTACCCTTATTTTTCAACGTATTATCACTTGATATCGCAATTTGCGATATCAAGTTTATACCATCTTCATTCAAGGTCACAATTTGTGACCTTGAAAACATATCAGATTCCTCCTTATTTAATTGAAACATAAAATCATCAGGAAATCTTTTGATGTTTCTTTTAACAGCTTCATTAAGTCTTTTGGTCGTTACCCCATAAAGCATAGCCAAATCACTGTCAAACATGACTTTTCTAGATCTGATTATATAGATCTTCTCTCTAATAATATTTTTATTTAAGTTTAATTCTTCCATAGAAAAAACTTTAACATAATCATGTTAAAGTTTTTCCGAAGAAATTATAAATTATAACCCAAGTAACACTCTAACCTCATTCACCCCCACATCACCATAAACAATACCACCTATAACTACAGTTGGTGTTTTAACTTGCCCGGATAACTCTACCATCTCATCCATATACTCTTCATTTTCTATTACATTCTTTTCTATAAATTCTATATTATTTTCATTAAAAAATTCTTTAAGCTCTTCACACCAAGGACAACCGGTTTTTGTATAAGCGATTATTTTCATAACTATATTTTAACATAAAAAACAGCCCCGGCGGTTAAACCAGGGCTGAGTGTATTATATAAAGTTCTTCAGTCTACTTTCTCTTTGGACGAGGCGGGCGAGTTTTAGGTTCGTCGGGAGTAATGCGGAAGACGAACTTTTGAGTCAAAGGATAAATCCTATTGGGATGAGCAGCGATTGTAAATATATTACGACCAGGAACTTCTTTTATAGCTCGTACAGCGAAGATATACAAACCTCCAGAAGAAAAGTGGTGTACAGGCTCGGTGGCAAATATAACACATTCACTAATTCCTATATTGAAACTAAGTTCAGGATTACCAGCAAAGAAAAGAAAGTCAGTGTCCTGACAAAGAGAAAGAGTACGATTTCCATAATGTTTTCGACTCCAAACTCTAAGGAATTCATCATTCATGAAATCCCCATTCTCGGGATGGTCTTGAAAACCAAAATCGTTTAGAGTCATAACCTTAAAAGCTACAAGTTTCTCCTGGAACGAAAAATCGGAACGATGGAAAATTTGATCCGAAAGAATCAAATGTCTAGAGAAGTAATCAAATGTAGTTATCTTAGGATCGCAAAGAATAGTATTCTGATACAGTGAAAGTAAATCAACCCGTCCACCAATGTTTAAATAAAAACTTACTCCAGAATCCGTCCTATTCGATGTTGGAAAGATCATCTTACGCCGGCGTTCAGCTAACAGCAATCTCAATTCTTTAATAGCCTCTTTTGGTTTAAGGATAATCCGTTGAAGATCATCCTTGTGCCAATTAGCAAAATATCTTCCATGCGTCGTTAGTTGTCCTAAGGCTGCATCAATCTGATCTCTACTTGCACTCATTGTGGTGTTGTGTTTGTTGTATACAGTTTGTTGTTGTCAATGCTGTGGATTTTTATAGTCAGGAACCTTCCCGAGTATTGTTTCCGTAGAAAAAAGGAGTATTTCACCTTTAATCTCAGCATGTATAAAATACCCCCGAACCACAAAAAAGTCAAACAAAAAACCCTCGATCACTCGAGAGTCTTTTATGTATCTTTATCTATTCTGCCAACACGTTTATCTTAACCACCTTCTCTATATCTTTAACCTTAAGAGTAACTTCATGTTCACCAACTTCTTTTATAACTTTATCCATCACTATAAAGTGAGCATCAACGTTAACAAGATCGGCAATCTGATCTTTATGCAAAGCTGCAAAAAGGTGTCCTTGTTCGTTTGCCTTAGCTTTTATCTCATAAACTTTTGAGACAATAGTGTCAAGATTCTTAACAACTTCTTCTTCTTTCACTCTTCTATGCTCACCTTCAGCTTCTTTTAATTTGGCATATTTTAAGACAACAGAGTCTGTTGCATATTCTGCTTGTTTTTTTGGTATAAGGTTATTTAAAGCAAAACCGTCAGCTACTGTAACAGTATCATATTTTTTGCCTAGACCATGTACGTCTTGAAGTAAAACTATTTTCATATAGCTATAGAGTATACACTATTTATTCAGAAATTCAACCGCTTTTAGGTATTGATTGTCTTTTCTGTTTTTTATATCTTCTGGTTTAGTATTTTCATCCTTTTTGACCTCTATATCGGGAGCTAAACCTGATACAGATATAGAGTTACCATTTGGGGTTAACCAACGAGCTATGGTGACTTTTAGACCTGTTTTGTCGGTGATTTTTATATATTCCTGAACAGAACCTTTACCAAAAGTCTTTTCGCCCATAATAGTTGCGACCCTATGATCTTGAAGTGCACCGGCAACTATCTCAGAAGCTGAAGCAGATCCACCATCAACCAAGACTACAACTTTTACATCTTTATTTTTTAAAATATTGTAGCCAAGACTTCGAAGCTGTTCTATCTTTTGTTTTGATCCATAATCTTGGCTCACTATAACTTTACCGCTTGGAATAAAATAACTTGAGATATCTATAGCTGCTTCGAGATAACCACCGGGATTACCACGAAGATCTATGATGAGTTTATTTGAATTAGTTGAGGCAAACTCTTGCATAGCTTCTTTAAACAAACTATTCACATGTTCTGAGAAAGAATATATTTTGACTGTATACACCCCTGTATTTTTATCATAATACTTATCAAGTGTTGGAAGTTGTATAGTATCTCTGGCTATCTTAAAATCAATAGGCTTTTCTACTCCATCTCTGTATACTTGTATATCAACAGTTGTACCTTTTGGACCCCTTATGATCTTTACCGCTTCGTCAACACTCATGTCAAGAGTGGTAATATTATTTATCTTTACAATCTTATCCCCTGTCTTTATACCAGCCCTTTCAGCAGGACTTCCTGATATAGGTGTTATAACAACTATAATACCATCTCTTTTTCCGACTTCCATACCTATACCATCAAAACTTCCCTTTATCTCAGTTTCAAAACTACTTGCTTCTTCTGGTGTAAAGAAGGTTGTATATGGATCCTGCTCTGAATCAACCATACCTTTTATAGCGCCATATATACGTCTCTGTTCTTTTGACATATTATCAAACTCAGAAACTGTTGTACTTGATATCTCTTGGCCAAGTTTGTCTTTATGATCAGTAGTTACAAATTGATCATCCAATATTTCCCAGACTTTCCAGAATGTTCCAATATCAACGTTTGATACTTTAACTTTTAGAGGATTTGAATCCATATTGCCGATAAAAAAACCTAAAGCGAAGATTATTGTTATTATCAGTAAGCCGACTGATTTATTTACCTTTAAATTCATAAAAATATTTTACCTCATAAAACGGATATAATACATTGTTGCTTTTATTAAATGTGTTATAATGATAAACAACAAAAAATTAAATAATCAAAATATAAACATAAACACTTGGCACAGAATAACAGCAACAGAATCAATATTAATTACTACATAAAAGCTCGAGAACTTAGGGTCATAGATCAAGATGGTAACAATATAGGCATTATATCGAACGATGAGGCTCAGAGGATGGCTAAAGACGTTGGACTTGATCTTATAGAGATATCAGCAAATGCCAATCCCCCTATTGCAAAAATCATGGATTATGGTAAATTTCAGTATGACGAAAACAAAAAGCAGAAGGTGTCACGCGCCTCTGTCAAAACTGTTGAAATCAAGAACATTCAAGTTAAGATAGGTACAGGAGAGAATGACTTAAACATGAAAGCCCGTAGAGCCTCAGAGTGGCTAGATGAAGGTCATCAAGTTAAAGCCGAACTCTTTGTATCTGGTAGGTCAAAGTTTTTACCGGAAGAATTCCTAAACACTAGACTACAAAAATTTCTTAATTTGATATCTGTAGACTATAAGGTATCAGTACCTATAAAACGTGGACCCAAAGGTCCGGTTATAGTTATAGAAAAGAAAAAATAATTGTCGACAAGGCACTAAAAGATCGGAATCTAATTCCCCGC
>CAIZLB010000051.1 GCA_903933735.1 uncultured bacterium
TATCAGAATTCGCCGATGTTGAGAGATACCCCCCAGACCAACCATTGGTTCCCTGCGGGGATGATAAAGAGTTTACATTTGTTGAAGATATCGCATGAGCGGTGTTTATATTAAATACAAAAACAATCACAAAAACCAAAAAAATCGAGAAAATCTTTTTAATTTTCCCACGTATATTTTCTGTAAAAAACACAGCGGACATACGTTTATTGTAACATTTATTTATATTTGTAGTAATATTTTATATTGAAAAATATTACATCAAAGTGATGTGATAAACTCCTCCGCCCTATCAATATCATCCGGAGTATTTACCGACTGCCATTTTTTAAAATCAAAAACTTTTAGTGGATACTTTTCGAGATTTGCAAATAAAGTTTGAGGTAAACCAGCTTCCCCGTCATTTGTAAGTATAGGATTCATAGAAAATATTTCAGGTGTTAGAACATAAAAACCATTTGAAAAATTATCTGTTATGGTTAGTGAATCTTCTTTATTGTGTCTCCTAAATCCAGTTACAAAACCATCTTCATCATTATCTATACTTAAATAATACCAAGGCATTGTCGCTTTCGATAAACCTATGCCTACCGTGTTTTGTTTTATTGCATTTTCAACATCTTCCTTAAGAACTAAATCATCACAATTTGAAACACAAAAGATATTATCCTCGATAACATCTTTACATAAGGATAATGCAGATAAAGTACCTCTAGGATCTTGGTCGGTTTGGGTTATGTATGTGATTGGATGAGTTTTATATATAGGCCCAAAATGATCTCTTATCATCGATCCAGTTTTATCATTAATTACAAATATTATTTCAGATACAGAGTCTAGATATGGATCTAAGACATGCTCAAGTAAAGATCTTTCACGTATAGGTATCAACCCTTTGGGAAGATCTTTGGTGAGTGGATAAAATCTGGTACCGTTTCCGGCTGCTAAAATGATTAATTTCATGAGGTTATTTTACAGTATAAATGTTTTTATTGCTTTGGGTTAAAATTTTGAATATTTAATAGCTTGATAACTTGCAAATAAGATGCGTGTTATGATATAAAATAAGTACTGATGAGAAGTCGAACAATCACCGGAGGTGAGCCGATTTTTATAAATAAAAATCTAGACGAGGGAGATCGCAAAAGGACTAGTATTTGATACTAGTCCTTTTGGGTTTATTTTGTACCAAAAAAATTAGGTGATATAATACCTTCATAGATGAGAAGTCGAACGCCCACCGGACAGGGACTCGGGTCCTTTAAAAACCTAGATCAGGAACATCACTAAAGAGACCACGCTTTTGCAGGGTCTCTTTTAAATTGGGTATTATGCCTTAATAAGGCAATATGTTATATTTAACATAAATGATAAAAGAATTTCCATCAGAAAGCTTTGAGGTTGAAAAACCAAAATCACCTGAAGATACAAGGGAGTTTAGTAAAAGATTCTCCGAGGTTCAAAGGGACAAACTTGCATTTTATATAAAAACACTCAAGAAAACCGAAAAAGAAAGTATCGAGAGCTTAAAATTAAAAATAAGACAATTTTATGAAGAACAAAACGAAATCAGACAAAACTGGATAGAAACACAAACCGAAAGAGATGTTAAATATCAATCTGAAAAACGAAAAGTTCTTTTCCTTCATGGAATACCAGTACCGAATGATTTTAGAATGTCCGCTGGATATAGACATGCATTTGAAGATACAATATCTGAAGTCGAAAAAGCATTAATAGTTGCCTTCTTACAGCCTGCAATATCAACCACAACAATGCATTTTGAAAACGAAACTCCGAGTCATGAAAAGCTCCCCTTTAGAACAGGACTAATATTAAATGGAGGAAAAATATTAAATGCATCTGAATTTGATGAAGGAACATTTAGTAGAGGGTTTGACGCACGGTATAGTAAATATTCTTCAAAAGATTCATCTGTACAGACTGATATTGATGAAAAAATCGAAGGAGCTGTCGAAAGAATTGACAATAAACAGAATACTCGAGGGTGGAATGAAATTTCTGTTTACAGACCAGAAGTATATGCTTTATATGTCGCAATAGAAGAGAGTGAAGAATTAAATGAGATGGAAAAAGATATGCTTAATAAATCAAGTAGATTACTCGGAATACCTGTAGTTTATCTAAGAAGAAATGGTGATATAATAAACAGCTCAACAGATCAACAAATGAGTGTTGATGATCTCATGAAGATAAAAATTTCTATTGATAAAGAAACAAAGATAGAAATATTAGGAAACCTACTCCATGAAAATAATGTTGCATTGTCTAGAATTAATGAGGTAAGTTCATAGGAAAATTATTTGGTCGGCTATATATACCTAAAACATTATCTCTCAAGTGCCTTTTTTAATTCATCTATAACCGCCTTCTCCCAATATTTCATTGAATACCAGCGTATAAGTGGGGTTGCAACTGTGCGTAACCATTTTTTATGAATTGAAACACGGTATGTATAATCAATCAGAGTTCCCTCATCGACTTCAGACAACAACAACTCTTCATGTCCAGAAGTTCCAAAATCAGGACTATCATTATCTGAGATAAAACCCTTTCCTGGGAGAATATGAGTTTTCATTTTTACTGACAATTTTCTACCAAATGATTTGGCAATAGCATCTATCTCTATATAATTCCCTTCTCTTTTTGTAATCCGTAATGACTGGGCAACTTTTGGAAAATGTTTAGGAAAATTTTCAAAGTCAGTCATTATTTTAAAAACATCTTCAATAGGGGCTTTAATAATCCATTGTTTGTGTAGGGTTATTTCTTTCATGGGTTTAATTTTAGCATGAATTGTTTATACATATTCACCCCACTAAAATGTGAACCCTTCAACAAACTCATTAACAAGCTGCTCCTCTATTGGTTTATTTGAAGAAAAATATACCCTGAAATACGGATCACTTGGATTTAAGCTGTCTCGTGTGATGAGAATATTTTTACTGTAATACATTCCATTCTCATCAGACATTGCAAATACATATCCATTTTTCTTAAATATTTTAAAGTTAGTAGATATGTCTCCTGTATATGCTTTTTTATAATTTTGCTCAAATTCTTGTGAATTAGAGCTATTCATCATAAGCATTCCGTCAGGACTCAATCCTAATTTTCCTACTGCGTTAATCTGAATCTGAATATCTTTACCACCAGTATCTGATCTTATAAATACCGAGTTGTTATAGACGTTTTGATTATCAAACTCAAATCCTGAACGAACAGGGACCACATATTGAGTAATTGCATTATTAACACTGTGTATATTTACATTAGAAATATTTGCCTTACTTATTTTATCCAAAGATATGTTTGTTAGAGAATCATTGCTTTTTAGTTTTACATAAATGGTTGTAGTTTTTTGAAAATTATTTTCAATAAAAGATAATAAATTTGATCTTTGTGCTGTGATTGAATTATCTGCAAGATCAGATGTTGCAAGTTCTATCTTAAACAACTTATTATCTTTTATAGTGTATGCGGTAATATATTGATTAAGCTTATTGTTATAATAAGCCCTCTCTTCTTTTATGGCGAAAAGAGTACCATTGATAGTCTTGGTGTAAGCATCAACATAAACTCGACCATCACTGGGTATAAACCATGTTGGAATAATTCTTCGAGCATCAATATCATTTTTAATCTTACTAATAGCATCTTTTGTTGCACCACTACTCCATGCAAATATACTAATTGTAGTTGTATTTAATACATTATTATTATAAATACAATACATAGAAAGATCGGCATATTGGTTCTTTGGGCAGATTGAGAACGTTGCAGGTAGATTTGATCCCAACACAAGTCCTGATTGTTCAAGATTATATATTGTCCCTTTTGCATCGAGTTGTATTTCTTTATATAAATTAGTTGCCGAAACCTGTGCAAACATATCGGGGATTACAAATGAAATTCCTTTTTGATTTGAACGTGTGTAATATATACTTGTATGGATTGCGTTATCTGCCGTTGGTTTATGAGTAAGTGTAAAACCATCTTGTTTAGCGATAGGGGTATATTTTATTTTTCCAATATTTAAAGATGGAGTAATACCGGAGATCGATAAATCAAGATCAATAGATCCAGATTTATCTTTTACAGCCTTATTTGTAACAAGATAAGGGGAACCAATACGAACAACGGAGAATGGTATTATATTAATATCCATAAAATTAGTTAGTATAGATTGAATAGTAACCTTTGTATCGTCAAGTAGAACCCATTTATCCGCATATGGCATATATGCCCTCGATCCTGTTATAGCCAACATGTTTTCAGCAAAAGAATTTGTAAAATATATGTATCGCTCATTTTTTCCTTTAACAGTTCTTTGTATCATTTTAAACTGTGAATTTGATGCGATAATTTCCAAATACGTAGCATTAGTTTTTACATCATATGATTGGCGAACAGTAACAGTTGAAGAAGCGGTACCTATTGCGCTTTGTACGATCAATTGAGTTGAAAGAATCTTTTTTCCCGCTGCTGTAGCACGAATAGACGATAAAGAGTCATCGATGGTTAATATCTTATTAACAACAGCTGTGGTGTTTATATTTTGAGTTGCGGCTCTGGAGTATGTAGGGATAGAGACTAGTATTAATACGAATATAGAGTATTTTAATAGATTTTTCATAAGTATATTTTAACATTGTATGAGTGTTGTGTCAATGATAGTATTCGAAAGTTTCAACCCCATCAGGCTAACAACTTGGCGGGATTTTGTTATATAAATTCGAATAGTTTAAACTCAAGCCACATCATCATAATACCTATCAACAATATCATTGGCCAAAGACTTAAATCTACCAACAAAAGGTATCTTATCTTTAACCTGATCTGGACTAGATAAATCGACATCATGCTCCTCAAATCCAAGATTTTTTCCTTCAGCTCTCTTAAATAAATTATGCTCTGCCCTCCAGTTTTTCAAAGCCAATGTTGGATCACCCCCTTCGTAATACACGATCTTAGATGGTTTTTTCACACCAGGATGTTCTTTAAAATAACCTTCCCAATACTCTTTCGAAGACACTGTGTTTTTAGCTAGACGAAATACACGCCCTAGAGTTTTTAATCTATTCAAAATTGAATCATTCAAAGCTTTTTCATTCTCCCTCAAATTCAAAACACTATTCAAAAATCCGTAGTCCAAAACCGCCTCTTGTATATTTTTATCAGTAACAGAGAAAGTATTTTCAAGTATATATAGGCCCTCTGTTATTTTTTCTTCAACATCCTTTGTCCCGATTGTTGTTGAATATGAACCGCTGAAAAATGTTGTAATATCTAAATGAGTATTTCCTAATATATCTCTATATTGTTTAGCAAACTCTTTAAATCCATCTAGTGAAACCACTTTATGAATAACATCAACCAATTCACTGTTTTCGATAGGTTCCAAGTTTTCATTTAATTCATATTTTGAACCTGTCTCAGGGTCAACTTGAACATCTTTAGGGATGAACACGAGCCCAACATCAAGATTCAATCCACCCTTTTCATCTGCAAAAACCCATAGATTATTATGATATCCTCCATTTGCCTCAGTCAGCTGGCCTGAGAAAACATACTGAGATGCAATAAGGGCTGACGGGTATGCAAAAAATATTTCATTTCCTGTTTCTGCTCCGTAATGAATATCCGCAACCTCTTCGGTAGCAAAATGAACAGATCTCCTATCTGCAAAGCTACCGTGATGATTTTGAGTATCTTCACCAACAATATAGTCTATGTCTCGAACAGCTTCTTCTCTTGTTTTATTTTTTAAATTAAGAAAATTTACTATTGCCTCTTCCTTGGCATTGTCGGTGACATGAATTGCAAATGAACTTTTAAGTGCCCCGTCTTCAACAACATCTTTAAAACCATTCCATAACTTATTCATACCTGCATGGTGATTAACTGCCCCAACATGATCCCTTATCCCCTGTCTTGTCACATGGGTTATCATTTGACTTGGAAATCTTCGCAATAAAAGAATATATTCTTCAAGAGAAAGTGATGCTAGATGTTCAGGTGAAAAATATTGAACAATATCCTCTTTAGAGTATGGAGATACTGCCCATTTATTTTTTTGTTTAGTATAAAATTCGTCAATGGCTTTTTTGGCTTCCTTCATTGATTCTGATAAGTTGACAGTCTGAGACTCCTCCTGTTTTACATTTTCAGGCATTGAAGATTTAACTTTCATATATCTTAAAAAATCAATTATTTTTGCCGGAAGAAAGGCGGATATCTTCTCTATTATATCTTTAGTTTCTTGTACCTGATCTAGTTCAGGATTAGAATCCTTGGATCGAAAATACTCAGCTCTGGTGTCTTTTATTTTTTTGGCCAGCTGATCTCGTTCTTGTGAAGACTCTTCTTTGGAAAAGTCTTTTATGAATTTAGGGTTAGATTCCATGGATTGATTATAACCTAGTTCTAATTCATTTCATATCACTATTTAACTATGGAAATAAGTTGGGTAGAGACTTTATTATTCTGCAGTTTTTTAGTGCATTTAAAAGTGGGATACTCGGGTTTAAGTAATAAAAGTTTCAAGTGTTGTGAGGGTATTATGGGTGGTTTTTAGGATATCTTTTGAGGATTGTAGGCTCCCCCGTTTTTTTATTTTATTAATATAAAATACATTTCCATCTATAAACCAAAAATATTTTCAATAAAATCTCTTGAGTAATTATAAATACCAATATATAGCTCAGGAACTAAAAATATAGAAGAAATAAAAATAAAAATTGACACAATAAACAAAACTCTACTGAAATTTATTTTACCGTCTTTAATTTGAGTTTGTTTATTTTTTCTGTTTAGAAAATATGCGGCAGAACTTGTTATTAATCCAATTATTATAAATGGCAGTGAAAAAAACATTATTATAAAGCCTTCAACAATTCCCGCTCCCGCACATCCTGCTCCTGAACAATTACTTGTGCTGTAGTTTGATAAATATAGTATACCGAGTAGACTTACAAAACCTAGTGATAAAAGAGTTGTGCTAAAAGCTTTTAAAATTTTTATAATCATAATATAATTATACCACTTATATTTAGATAAATCTGAGTCATGCCTTCACGAAAGTGCTATTAAGCACTTTCTCATCCCGCAGATTTTCACTGCGTTCAAATAATGGCGGAGAGTAAGGGATTAGAATCCTTGATGAAGTTTCCTCCATACCACCTTTCCAAGGTGGCGCACTCAGCCGGCATGAGAACTCTCCTTGCAAAATGCGGTTTAACCTATTTTTGTAAATCTTTGAATATTTGTGCCATCTTTCAACGTTTTAATATTGAGAAATATTAGTTCCATAAGGGGTATTATAAAGCGAAAATGAGTTAGAAACAATTATTTAACCAAAATTCCATTTAAATATTCTCTTTGATCATCTCTAAACTTAACATTTAAAATAGGTTTGTCGCCTTCATATCTGACAGACAAACTTTCTGCAACAGTATCTACGATTGGAGCTTGAACTCTTGCTTCAAGTTTATATGACGCAATCTGAGCGAATCCATCTTCTGCACCAGTACTACAAGAAATAAGAGCTATCGAAGGCTCATCTGTCATCATTTCTTTGATAGAATCTATAGACGTACTTTCATTAACGATATCTTTATTTAAACGACTTTTCCAAGAAAATCTCAACCCGTATTTTTCTCCATGTGCCACTAAAATCATAAAATCAATTTTATGCTTATACTTAAGTCTAAGAGTAACCAAAAATCTTGCAAAGCTAGATTTTTCGTCAACTTCAAATACTCTCGAAATATGCCTTCCTTTTGTTCCATCATAAAGTTGTTTTAACACTTCTTTATTTTGATCGAATGCGTCGCTCTCATCTTCTGCAGGAAAAAATACTGCCCCATATGGCACATCCTTATCATGATTATCTATTTGGTCAATCATCATCTCAGTCGGATATCTATTAAATTCACAAATTCCGTAACTTTCATTTAAAAGCTTAGCTCCTCCAGGTCTATCTTTTTCAATATTTCTTAAAGAAAATAAATTACTCAATATACTTATCGAATCTTTACCTTTCCACCTTTTAACTACTTCAACCCCATCTTTAATATTAAACTCCTCTTCAAGATTTCTGCCAACAATTTCGATTATTAATCTTGTCGTTTCCTGTCTATCTTCATAACCCCAAATTAAATGAGACAAGGTATCTTTCATGTCAAAATTTGAATCTGGCTTTATGACTTCTTTAACAACATTCGAGATTGATTCTATTGCTACAGTTGAACCGATATCAATTAAACTTTCAATTGTTCTCTTGCCTTGTTCCCCTTCAAGAAATAGTTTTGTAAATTTCTCATTATTAAGATTCTTATCAACTTGATTCCTTATTATTTTTTTATCTTCTGGTTCTATGTCGTAAGAAATATCTCCAAGCAATTCTAAAGCTTCTTTTTTTTCATACATTTTTCCGTCCCCTCGTGCCCCTTTAATTAACATTTCTTGAACAAACCCACTATATATTTTTTTATCACGATACCTTAATAAGCCATGTTGATTTAACTTCTCGCCAATCCGTTGCATTGCAAGTAAAACATTAGCCGAAGAATTTTTATAATTTGAATCTAATAATATCTCAATATCATCCTTGGACATTTCTCCTAACAATTTTGAAAATTTACTTCGATCGTCACTGTTTATACTTAATCTTAAATTGTCAAAAGATTCAAAAACTTTACCTGTCGCATTATCTAAAACTTTTCGGTTCTGTTCGGGCCTAGCTACACGAAACAAAACATGTTTCTTGTTTCTAGTTTTATTTTGTAATTCATCGGCCTCATCATTCAAACCTTCTCTTCTATTTTCATCTCTCTCTTTACGTATATCTCTTAAAGCCTTAGCGTGCTCATTTCGAATATCTTGTAGATCATCTTTAACACTTCCATTTTCTGTTGGCAAATCTAAAATAGAATCATCTTCTCTTCTAAAATTATCTGGATTAAAAGTCATTATTTTTATAGTATATCAAATTGAGAAATCTGTCAAAAAAAGTTCCGTAGGTCATAATTATAAATTAATATCTCATTACCAGAGTATCTCATGCTACCTGTTGTTAGTGGAGACGGAGATGGTATATGGTCGCCATGCTCCCTATATGACTTATTTTGATTTATCAAAATAGAAATACCCTTGTTTTACATAATATAATATATAGTCACTACGTTCCTTATTTTATTGTAGGGATTCGAACATTACATGTTCGGTACACCTTTACCATTTTCTCAAATTCTTCGAATTCTCGAAAATAAGGTAAAGCTTTTCGAATCCCCAGAAACTCCGTTTCCTCTCCTGTCTAAACGCCATATAAAAATACCCGACTTCGTCAGGTATTTTTAATATGTCGTAGCGGAGACGGAGGGATTCGAACCCTCGGGACCGTTTAACAGGTCCGCCTCTTTAGCAAAGAGGTACATTCGACCACTCTGACACGTCTCCTTATATATTTATATATAACACAATTAAACAATTTTTGTAAGATTTTTCTAAAAATTAAAGTATAATATACCCATGAATAAAAAAATAATAATCACAATATTAGTTATAATTATAATAGCAATAGCCTCAATCTTCTTACTTGGTAACAGAGGACCTTTAACCAAAACAGATAATATACCTGCCAGAAATGACACGGTCATAAATTCATATTCCATATCAGATATAGCTCTACACGATAAAGCAACTGATTGTTGGATGGCCATAGATGGCAAAGTTATAGACCCTACCGTATTCATCGCTGCTGGATTACATCCAAACGATAATATAGTAGATGGATGTGGAAAAGATGCTACAGCTATGTTTACCCAAGTAGACAAACATGATGGAGGAAAAGCAAAAACGGCACTTAAACAATATGAGATCGGTGTGTTAAAATAGTTTTATGAATAATTTTTTATATGAGATAGGACAAACTTGTGGAACTATAGGTTTTGTTCTTCTAACGTTACTTATATTTTCAGGTGACACAGCTCGTTATTGGAATAGATATATGGGATTGGATAAGATTATAAAATTTCAAAGAAAATTTTCTTATTTCGTAATGTTCTTTATATTATTTCATCCTGTTTTTTTTATACTTTCTGCTGGATCATATAAAGGTCTTATACTTCCCAACTTTGCATATACACCATTAGCATTTGGTATAATAGCCTTCTATATGCTAATTGGAGTTATGATAGCCTCTGCCCTAGCTAAATGTATTTCATACAGAGTATGGCAATACATACATGTTGTCACTTATTTACTATTTTTCTTTGTTCTCTTTCATGCAATATTTTGGGGATCAGAGAGTGCTGAAAATATGCCAATATATATCACAGCTACAGTACTTGTAACTATCGGAATAATATATAGAACCAGATATAAGATTATAAACTCAAGAACAACAAAATTTTTAGTGAAAGATATTAAAAAAGAAACCGGTGACACTTTTACTTTGAACATAAAACTTGATAAACCGTTCAACTTCAAAGCAGGACAGTTCTGTTTCCTCAGACTTAAAACAAATAAGATTTACGCTAGACACCCTTTTACAATATCTTCAGCTCCAGGAGACGATGTCTTATCATTTACTATAAAACTTGCCGGTCGTTTTACTAAGACAGCTATACAGTTAAAAGAAAATGATGAAATATTTATCGACGGTCCTTTTGGTAATTTTATACCTAAAGCAAATAAAGATCTTGTGTTTATTGCTGGTGGTGTTGGCATAACTCCTTTTATGAGTATTATCAGAGATAGACTAAAAAAAGACATAAAACAAAACATAACACTCATATATGGATCAAGAACTGAGAATGATATTATTTTCAAGGGCGAATTAGAAACTATAAACGAAGAATGGTTTAAAAAAGTATATGTATTAAATGATATATCGAATCTTACTCTAAGGTGTGAGCAGGGTTATATCACAAAAGACATAATTAAAAAATATGTAAACAAGCCTAGTGAATCATTGTATTATATATGCGGTCCAGAAATGATGAAGGATACAGCAAAAAAAGCTTTGAGAGAGATCGGGGTTAAAAGGAGGAATGTGTTCGTTGAGGACTTTTTCTGGTAGAATCAAATCATGGAAAAGTGACAGAGAGGTTGAATGTATCGCTTTCGAAAAGCGACATGGGGGAAACCTCATCGAGGGTTCGAATCCCTCCTTTTCCGCTTTTGAA
>CAIZLB010000052.1 GCA_903933735.1 uncultured bacterium
CCCTCCACCATTTATGGTGACATCATTAGATGATATTGTTAAACATGTTGATGTACCATTACCACTTATGTCACTTGTTAATGTGTATGTACCACCTATTGCTATCTCTCCACAGGTGTTTATGTTACCAGGTAGGAGTACGTCGGCGTGGGTTGTTGTTGGTGAGAGAAGTGTTATTGAAAGTATGATTATACTGAAAAAAGTTGTGAGGTTTTTTAGGTTTGATTTCAGCATAATATGATTATATTTTATCATTTTTTTTAGATAAAATACAATAAAAAGTACACCTTAATCACTCAACAACCACCTCTCCAAACCATTCCACATATCTTCCTCCCCTGCGTGCCCATCATGATACACATTCAAAAGATATTTCATGTTTTTCATATCACGTGAAGCAAACTTTTTATACCTCCACCACAAAATTCCAAAGAATTCTTCTGGAACAGCCCCTCTTTGTCTTATATCATCTATCTGATTTATTATACTAATCTTATCATTGTTATTTTTTATTTTTTTTGATTTAAAAGTAACAATACTTGTGGCAAGATTGAATAATTTGTTTGACTCATTTTCTTTTATAATAGACTTTGTTTTATACTCTTTTATATTTATATCTTTATGAGACAATATCTTGTCCAAGTATTTATCATCAATTTCATTTTCAATGATGATATACAAATGATTTGAATTTATAAAATTATCAAGGTTATTTAAGACATAATCCCTAACCTCTTTTTTTGCTTCTATAAAGTTTTTAAAGACAAATATATGTTTATCAAAAAAAAGCCCTTGAGCTGATTGCTGTATATCTATGTTTTCTTTATTGAAAAAATCTGCATAAAAATAAAACACTTGAGCAAATTCCCTTTTAGTCTTCATAGCTTCAATCATCTTTTGTGATCCTGCTATGATTTTTTTTATATCATTACCGTAATATATGTATAACATTATTTTTTATTTGATTTTATATTACCATCTATCTGCAATCTTTACATTAGTCAATATAGGAACTTCTGTTTCAATATTCCAAGATTTCAAAACATTTTCCATAATATTTTGTATATCTTTTATATATTGTTCTTTTCCCTTTTTGATTTCAAACAATAATTCATCATGTATAGGGGCCAGCATCTTCATATCATCATTCAACTTATTATCTTCTATATATTTTTCTATCTCGACCATGGCAAGCTTTATCATGTCAGCATTTGTTCCCTGTATCGGTGCATTCAAAGCCATGCGTTCACCTGATGATTTTATAAAAGGTATGCTTGACTTTAATTCTGGAAAATATCGGCGGCGACCAAATAGAGTTTTTGTATAACCTATTCTCTCAGCATCAATTTTGCATTGCTGTAGATAATTTGCCAATTCTTTAAAAGTGGAATAATAAGACATATAAAATTCTTGAGCTTCACTTTGAGAAACGTTTATTGATTTTCCAAGAGCTTGTACACCCATACCATAAAGTATGCCGAAGTTTATAGCTTTAGCATGTCGCCTCATATCAGGAGTTACCTGATCAAGACTGTCGAGTTTATAAACTTGCTTCGCCACACCAGTATGTATATCTTCTTTATTTTTGAAAATGTCACCCATCGTTTTATCACCTGATAATATTGTAGCGATGCGAAGTTCTATCTGAGAATAATCAATAGAAACAAAATCATAGCCTTTCTCAGCAATGAAAGCTGATCTTATAGCCCTGCCTAGATCTGTTTTGATAGGGATATTTTGCATACTTGGATTGGCTGAAGCCATACGCCCTGTTACCGCCCCGATCTGTATAAAATCAGGATGTATTCTGTTGTCTTTTTCATCTTTAGCGATCTGCAATATAACATCTATATAAGTTGTCAAAAGTTTTGAATATTCACGATGCTCTAATATCTTAGATATTATTGGATGTAAATCAATCATCTTATCTAACTCTGACTCTTTAGTTGACCTTGCCCCTGCTCCCGTTTTTTTTATTCTTATCTTTGAGCCTTTTGTAATATCAAGTTTATCATACAATATTTCACCTAATTGTTTTGGTGATGATATATTAAATTCTTCCCCTGCCAATTCATATATTTCTTTTTTTAAATTATCCAGATATTTTTGATATTCATGAGATAGATTTTCTAGATATTTTACATCAACTTTTATACCCGTTTTTTTCATCTTCTGTAAAATAGGCATAAGTGGTTTTTCTATTTTTTCATATAATTCCAAAACCCCTTCTTCTTTCAAATATTGATCTAGAGATTTGTGTTTATCAAAATTATTTTCAACATCTATTCTAGTTGGATTTAAAAGATGTGATCTTAGTAGAGAAACTTTTATTTTACCTTCTTCTGTTAAAGGTGTTTTATCTTCAACACCCCAAGTATCATCAACAATTTTAACTGGCTTATTTCCTTTTTGTATTTCTATAACCCTTTCTAGTTTTCCTCTAATACTTTTTAGTTCATATCTTTCTATAAGTTTATTGAAAGCTTCAATATCAGCGCATTCATACCAAGGTTCCTTTTGAACAAGATCAAAATCAATAGGAGCGTCCAGCCTTATAGTTGCCAAAGCTTTTGAGAAAATAGCATCGTCTTTATGTTGTACAAGTAGGCCGTAGAATCTTTCTGAGATTCCAGCTTTTTTATATCGAGCATCAGTTTTAGAAAATGGATTTGCCTCAATGTATTCATACATATTTTCTATACTTTCAAATTCTTGTATAATAGTTGTTGCAGTTTTCTCTCCAACACCCGGAACACCTATGATGTTATCTGATGCATCACCTCTTAATCCTTTATAGTCGATAAGTTGCATAGGCTTCATACCATACTTCTTTATAACAGCTTCTTCATTGTAGATGATGGTATCATTTAAACCTTTTTTCAAAGTATAAACTAAAACTTGATCTCCTTTTATAAGTTGCATAGTGTCCATATCTCCTGAGGCAATGATGACAGTATATTCTTCATCTTGATTATGTCCATCGGCGGTAACTTTATGAACTATAGTTCCTAATATATCGTCAGCCTCAAATCCTGGTTTGTCATACATCGGTATACATAAGTCTTTGAAAATTTCTCTTGAGGATTTTATCTGAGTTATAAGATCATCATCACTTTTTTTTCTATTACCTTTATAGGCTTCATAAATCTCATGTCTATATGTAGGATGTGGCAAATCATAACAGGCTATGACAGCATCGGGTTTATATCTTTCAAGTATTCCAAAAAGCATGTTTATAATGCCAAATAAAGCTCCAGTTGGTACACCTTGAGAATTTCTAAAGTCAGGTACAGCATGGTAGGCACGATGTATTATGGCGTGTGAATCAAGAAGGAGTAATGTTTTTTGTTTAGAAGACATGGGTTTATTATAGCAAATATGCAGGGTTTGTATGGGGTTTTCGGGTTTAGAGTGTGCTTGACTTTCACCTTGTATTATGTTAATATATAAGGGTGTTCGATACAGAGTCGAACGAGAACCTAACCAAAACAACAACACAGTTATGAAAACCAGAACATTCGCACTCACCGTAATCACCTGCTTTCTCGGAATCGCCACCTTTTTACTCATCAGTGGGGCTAATAAAGGTATCGGTATCGTCGGGGCGTGTACGGAAGTGGCGATCTATAAGTCACACCACAAGCCCACCCCTGGTTGGTACTACTCGGTAGAGGAAACCTCAACTGAGAGTGGAAAGACTTTTGTCATCGGGACCAACGTCCGACCCCAGGTCGGTGGCACCGTCACCAAGAACGGCAAGATGATCGAGATCGAGGTTCCGTCTAAAAAAGCGGGTGCCCTCAAAGGCGCTTATTGCATCGTTCGCAATGTTAGCGGCGTGCCAACAACCGTCTATTTCTTGGATGAGAAGACATTAGTCCTGGACGCCCTCCAGAACTGACCACCAACCCATCATCACCCTCAACCCTTCCCGCAAAGCCCTAACCGGCGATGCGGGAAATTTTTTATATAAAAAAACCAAGGTGACTGACGCGTCGACCTTGGTCATGGAGAAATTGAAATTGATTTTCAGATTAATCACCCGGCTCCCATTCAGGATTATTCATCCGGGACAACAATTGTCGTGTGTCGAATTGTTCATCATTTAAACAAAAGAAGAGACTGGGGATGATTTCTTTACGCCAGCATCCCAAAGATTGACAGATTTGCGCACACATACTTATTTTCCCCTCAATAATAATATCAGGTAAACCCTGATTCCACCCGATCCATATTTCACAATCTTTGGTGATAACAAGAATAAATTCCTTGTATACACACCATGAACCATTAAACAGTGCTTGATTAACTATTCGACAAACCCTACCCCCCTGAACATGTCCCAAGAGAGTCAATCCATCAACCCTGATAAAACTCAAGGCTCCTAACATAATTGCGGCATCTTTCGGTGTTTTCATAAGTAAGTTTCTACATTTCCAATATAACATAAAAAAACGGGACCGCAACAACATGTATGCGATCCTGATTTTTTGAGTTTTATATGTTATTTCTTTTTTGTAAGTCTCGCCATAGTAACCAAAAGATTTGATCCTATAAATATAGAAGAATATGTACCTGCTGCTATACCAACAATAAGAACTAGAGCAAAGTTACGAGTTGTATCAGGTCCCCATACATAAACAGCAACAAGTGCAAGTATTGTAGTTAGAGAAGTATTGATAGATCTTATAAATGTTTCAGAAACTGATTTACCGACTATATTTTCAAAGTTTTTATCTTTACTTATGCGAAGATTCTCACGTACACGGTCGAAAACAACAATAGTATCGTGTATAGAAAAACCAAGAACAACAAGAAGTGCTGTTATAAACAAAGCGTCAACTTCATATATACCAACAAAATGATTCATGATTGAAAAGAATCCAATGGGTATAATAACATCGTGGAACAATGCAATGATGGCCGCAAAACCATATTTCCAAGATGGAATAGGATAAGATATTTGTCTAAAGGCAAAAGTTATGAATAGAACTATAGCAAGTAAAACTAATATAATAGACGTGATTGATTTCTGTTTCAATTCAGCGCCAAGTGTAGGGCCGATAAAATCTATTCTTGATACTTGATGTGTTGGAAGTATTGAGGCCAACTTATTATTCAATTCGACATCTTGATTATTTGCAATCTCTTTAGTTTTTATAATAAAACCATTTTCACCATAAGGACGAACTACGGCATCTTTAAAGTTCTGATCTAAGACTTTTTTAGCATCAATCTGAGAGACTACAGTTGATGTTGATATTGGTTGTATCTCTATACTTGATCCACCTGTAAAATCTATACCGTAATTCAATCCCCAACTAAAGTATGAGAATATAGAAACACCGATTAGTATTATTGATAATATGTAGAATATGATTCTGTTTTTAACTATAAACATATATTTTTATTTAATTATTTATTTTTCTTAGACACAGCTAATAATAGATTTTTAGAAACGGTGATAGATGTAAACATCGATATAGCAACACCTATGAAGAATACTAGAGCAAATCCTTTTATAAGTGGTGAGGCAGCAAAAGTATAAAGTATAAATGCTGTGATCATACTTGAGATATTACTATCTCTGATAGAAGGCCAAGCTCTTCTAAAACCTTCTTCAAGTGCATCAAATCTAGTCTTACCACGCTTTAATTCCTCTCTCATTCTTTCGAATATCAAGATGTTACCATCAACGGCCATACCTATAGAGATTATGAAAGCGGCTAATCCGGCCGATGTTAAAACTATTCCAAAAAACTTGAATACGAATAAGTTTAATATGGTATACACAATCAATGCAATAGCCGCTATAAAGCCTCTAAATCTGTACCAAAGTATTAAGAATATTGAAACTATTATAAAACCATATACACCTGCATTGATACTTTTATGTAGAGCGTCTATTCCAAGTGAAGCTCCGATAGTTTGTGTACCTATAAGTTCTATAGTAACAGGTAGAGCACCGTATTTCAAACCCCTTGCTAAATCATTGGCTTCTTGTATAGAAAATGATCCTGTTATCTGAGCTTGTCCACCAACTATCTCAGCTTGTATTATTGGTGCAGATATAACTTGACCATCTAGAGAGATCGCCAAAGGTTTACCTATGTTATTTTTAGTGATATCTGCAAATAATTTTGCACCTTCATCATTAAAGACTAGACCTATCTGAGGTTTATTGGTTCTACCATCATATTCAACACGTGCAGTCTTGATATATTTACCAGTTAATTCTGTTGGAAATAATTCTGTTGTAGTACCAGTACTTGTTCCCACTGTTCCATACATCTCTTCAACTAAAGAGAATTCTAGTACAGGAGTTTTACCGATAAGATCTATAGCTTTTTGTGTATCGTTTATACCAGGAAGTTCAACTATCAACTTGTCCATCCCTTCTGTTTGAACTATAGGTTCAGAAACACCGAAAGCGTTGACACGTGCCTCGATAACATTTTTCAAAGTTTCCATTGATGCTCCTACATCTTCTTTGGCAATCTTTGAAGTGTCAGCCTTGTAAACTAGATGTATTCCACCGTTTAGGTCCAGTCCAAGTTTAAAAGGTTTAGTTTGATAAGTATTTTTTAAATATAGGCCCAAAAGTCCTGCGACTATGATGATGATTATGGCCCAAAGTCTTGTTCTTGTCATATAAGGTTGTATTATACAGATTTTTAAGAATTTGGGTAGGGGTTAAAGTGGATTATAGAAAAAGCCGGCCTCGCGTGAACGAGACCGACTGGAGTTAAAACTTGTGAACTATATCATACCTGATCAGGAGTCACCTCTTCAAACACGACTAGGAAGGAAAAACCTTTCGGCCAACCGTCTGCACGATTGCCAAGTCGCAGCTCTCGTTTTGAAGCGGTATTATTACGATATGCGGAGTAGTGTCTCCTACCGACGACTATCACCTCATCCAGTGCTACCAAAATAATATTTCCTAATGAGTCCGCAAAGGAGACTTCGTAAGCACTCAACTCTTCGATCGTCGCTGGACGACCTTGAAAGGTTTTTCCCTCGATAATTGCCGTCATGGATTTCATCTGATTTTCAGCCTCCTGGCATGATATGTCGGTATCAGGTGACCAAACCCCCATATGACGACAACCAGGATTTTGAATTAAATCTTCTGCCAGCATAATATACCGGTTAACGTAATCATATTCCGCTTGATCGATGGATCGTAGGATTGGTTGATTTAAAACGATGATCTGTTGCGTATCGATCTGCTGTATATCTAATGACGTACTCATGAATTAATTATAGTTTTGTTGGTTAGGTTCTCGTCCGACTCTGTATCGAACATCTGTATAAACTAACATAATATAACACAAAAGTCAACCCCTAGTAACAGGTCAGCACCTTGGAATCAAAAAAACTGACCTCCCCATTCCGAGGAAGCCAGTGTAAATAAATCAATAAATCTTACCGACTCAACGTTGCAAAACAATGAAGGCATCGTCCTCAGAGAGCCTACCTTTCAAACGGAAAAATCCGATATAGACCTGAGCCGTTGACTCATCATCCGAACCGATATATCGACAATCTAGATATGGTGCCACACTGTCACCATCATGATGAACCACAATACCCTTAAGACCGAAGACGCGTCTACCTATCCAAGACTCGGGAATATCCTGTTGACTATTGAAGTAGTGCGTCAAAGTAGGCAAGCCGACCGCATCTGAAATGACATCAACATTAGACATTTCTTGATACATATCATTTGCAGTAAAACCCATTCTGGAACTAGACCATATTTCAAAACTCCCGTGTATTACCGGACTAACTTCAAATAGTTTACCGTCCAGCGGCTTAACGTGGCACACTGGATAACCTAGTGATTTTAAATCAATTGCTGTTGGTGTTTGTTGCATTTGTGTAAAGTTTGACCATAATACAATATTATAGTTAAGGTGGTAAGTCAATGTATTTTACTAGTTGAAGCCAAGAAACTCATTCTTAAATTCATTCATATGCACCCCTGTATTTTTCTTTCTCATAGAAATGTTTGAGACTATACCCAGAGATATAAACTCTATCAATATATGCGATCCACCGTAACTCATGAAAGGTAAAGGTATTCCCGTTATAGGCATAATACCGAGATTCATTCCTATATTTATCAAAATATGTACACCAAAAAATATAAACACACCCGCCGCAATGAGTGCATCAAAGTTTGTATCTGCTTTCATTGCCACAAAAAGAATACGAAGTAATATCATCAAAAATAAAATTAAAACTATAAATACACCAACAAAGCCCCATTCTTCTGCAAAAGCTGAAAAAATAAAATCAGTTTGATATTCTGGCAAAAACTTTAACTTAGATTGCGTTCCATAACCAACACCTTTACCCAAAATCTGTCCTGAGCCGACAGCTATAACAGCCTGATATTGATTATAACCAGAACCTCTTATATCACGCATCGGATGTATAAAGTTTATAATTCTATCTTTTTGATATTGTTTAAAAGCATATTGCCATCCTAGACTTAAAATCAAAATACTTATTGTTCCCAAAATAAGAATATGTTTTTTTGATAACCCTGAAATGAATATAATACCAGCCCATATAGAAAATATAGTCATTGCCGAACCAAAGTCTGGTTGCAATAAAACCAATAAACATAATACTCCTGCATATATACCGGATATAAAAACATGTTTAAATACCGATATTTCGACATATCTTTTTGAAAAATATTTTGCCAATAATATTATAAGCACAAGTTTTGCTGGATCTGTTGGTTGTATAGACAAGAATCCAAGCTTAATCCAACTTTGTGCACCCTTAGCCATATGCCCTGAAACAAAAAGAATTAACAAAGATATTATCGACAATGCATACATAATCAATATAAATTTTCTATTTTTTAAAAAATAAAGATTTGTTCTCTGTAAGAAAATAAATAAAACTAATCCAAATAAAATCCAAACAGATTGTTTTATAAAACGAGTAGAAACTTCCCCGAAAGATATAAGTGTAAATAAGGCAAAGAAAGATAAGAGTGTGGCTGGTATTACCAAATACCAATCTATTTTTATACTTCTGCAAAATTTAAACATATTTTATTCTTATTATTTCAAAGCCAGATTTGGAATAATTTCTATCTTTGATGGTTTAAAATTGATAGGTTCTGGCCAAGTAAATACAACACTGACTTGTTCTTTATCACCAATCTTATCAATAAAAGTTCTTGAGGCTAAAACACCATTACCCTCTTCATCATATATGATAACAACAACTTCAACGTTTTTATAAGTATTCAGAGTTTTGTTTACTATCTTGGCATCAAGCTTGGGAGATGTATCAAGTCTCGATAGTCTCTGCTCAACAACTTCAAGCTCTGGTTTATTTCCAAAATATTCCAACCAAGTCACAGGTCCAACAAATTCAAATGTAACCATCTTAGGAACGAGTTCCCCGGTGATAAGTGTTGGTTCAAAGATAGGAAAAACTTTTGATGTAGGAATACCAACTACACCTTCGCGAGTTGCAATCAAAACATTTTTATTATCATAAACCTTAAAGATGTACTTAGCGGGTTGACTTATATAATCTACGTTTGGATTTTGAATATAAGCAACTAGATTATAAGCACCCTCTGCAACATAATAGGCTCTAGACCATTGTATATCAGGCTCTGCTTTGACATTATACACACAGGCTATACGACATATACCTCCACAATCTATACCTCTTTCATCTTGATTTTGTATACCATCAGAACATGATGGTTGTTTTTGCATCTTTTTATATATAAATAAAGACAGAGGTATACTTATAACTATTATTAATACAAAAATGATTAGTAGTTTTCTTTTCGCTGACCATGATAACATATATTGGTATTATAACATAAAAAAACCACCATGCGGCGGGTTTTTTATTTTCTTTAAAAGAAAAATCGACTACTTTGTTCCGGCGACAAGCTACTCTCCTTGCGTAAAGCTTGTACCATCGCCTTAAGAGGGCTTAACTTCTGAGTTCGGAATGAGATCAGGTGTGGCCCCTCCAACGAGTCACCAGAACAAAAAAGTCGATACTTTTTTATTTTCAATTACAATTTAATTAACATACACTTTCACGATTGGATATACATATTTCCTAATAGTATGGACTAATTAGTACACCTCGACTAAACACATTGCTGTGCTTACATCTGGTGCCTATCAACGTGATAATCTCTCACGAGTCTCATAACGATATCTAATCTTAGGGCTGGCTTCGCTCTTAGATGCATTCAGAGCTTATCCATTCCCGACATAGCTACCCAGCGGTGCTGCTGACGCAACAACTGGTAGACCAGAGGTCAGTTCATCTCGGTCCTCTCGTACTAGAGACAAATCCCTTCAAATATCAACGCCTGCAGTAGATAGGAGACCAACCTGTCTTGCGCATGTTTTTCATATATTACTATATGCATGGACTATATCATCACCTTAAATTGAAGGTGGTTAACGTGTAGTCTCTACGGGTACTTATGATTTCTCATATGCTTCCCTCGGTATTGTCCTCTACATTTCATAGTAGGATTTTACCGAAATTAGTTAACTAAATCAATATGTATTTCTACATATGACCGCCGCAATATTCTAATTGAATAGAATGGTTAATCTCAACATTCTTTGTTAGTTATTTTATATTCCTCGAGGATTCAGACTGTCCAGACTCCAACGATAAATAAATTACTTGCGTAAAATAAATGATATTGGAATCTAGACGGTCTGAACCCAGCTCGCGTGACTTTTTAATTGGCGAACAGCCAAACCCTTGGGACCTTCTCCAGCCCCAGGATAAGTCGAGCCGACATCGAGGTGCCGAACTCCGCCGTCGATAAGGACTCTTAGGCGGAACTAGCCTGTTATCCCTAGAGTAGCTTTTGTCAGATAATCTTCCACTGCATCTAATGCAAATGGTCGGTTCACTATGTTCTACTTTCGTATCTGCTTGACATTGACGTCTCACAGTTAAGCTCCCTTATGCCATTGCGCTATCGGCACGGTTTCCATCCGCGCCTAGGGAACCTTAGTAAACTCCTCCGTTACTTTTTGGGAGGATAGCGCCCCACTAAAACTACCCACCAGATACTGTTCCTAAGAGTTTTTGCCTCTTAGGTTAGAATATACACTGTTATAGAATGGTATTTCACTGACGAATCCATGTAAACCAAGATCTACACTTCAAATTCTCCCATCTATGCTACGCAATAAAAACGTATATTCAATACCAAGCTGTAGTGAAGCTTCTAGGGTCTTTTCGTCTAACTGCAGGTAAGCGGCATCTTCACCGCTATTGCATTTTCACCGAGCGAGTCTTCGAGACAGTTTTCCAGTCGTTACACCATTCGTGCGCGTCGGAACTTACCCGACAAGGAAATTCGCTACCTTAGGACCGTTATAGTTACGGCCGACATTCACCAGGGCTTATATCAGTCAGCACCATATTGCTATGTTACCGCCAATATTTGACCTTCTGGCATTGGTCAGGTGTCACCCCCTATACATACTCTTGCGAGTTCGCAGGGAGCTGTGTTTTTGATAAACAGTCGCTGGAAAAACTTTTGCTGAGGCCTACCTTGCGGTAGGCGAACCTTATCCCTAAGTTACGGTTGCTTTTTTGCCGAGTTCCTTGAAGACCTCTCACTCGTTCGCCTTGGTCTACTCGACCTGATCACCTGTGTCGGTTTGCGGTACGGATCTCATATAGATAAGTTTAGAAGATTTTCTTGGAAGCGTGCTTTATAGACTTACGTCAAGTTACTTGATATTGATATTAAAATCAGTAGCCCGGATTTACCTAAGCTTCTACCTTATAACCCAAACTGGAATTCAATAACCAGCACTATATACTACCCTCCGTCTCTCCGTCACTCTATATGAAAGTCATGGAATATTAACCATGTGTCCATCGGGTTCGGTTCTCACCATTCCCTTAGGCCCGACTAACCCTCAGTCGACAATCGTAGCTGAGGAAACCTTGATCTTTCGGCGTCGATGTTTTTCACATCGATTGTGGTTACTTGTGCCAACATTCTTACTTTGCAATGCTCCAGAGTGGGTCACCCCTTCTCCTTCATCGCGATGCAAACACTCTCCTACCGCTCATGTATTCCGAAGAATACATAAACCCCAAGTTTCGGTACTATGCTTGAGCCCCGATTATTTGTGGCGCAAAATCTCTTGATGAGTGAGCTGTTACGCTATCTTTAAAGGATTGCTGCTTCTAAGCAAACCTCCTCATTGTCAGAGAAATCTTACATCCTTACTTGCACTGAGCATAGATTTAGGGACCTTAAATATGGATCTGGGCTGTTTCCCTTTTGACCAGTGAAGCTTCGCCCCCACGGTCTAACTGCCACGTTCTTAACTCTTAGTATTCGGAGTTTGATAGAGTTCGCGAGATTGCTCCCTGTCGAACTCTTCCAGTGCTCTACCCCTAAGAGGAACACGTGACGCTAACCCAAAAGCTATTTCGGAGAGAACCAGCTATTACCAAGCTCGATTAGCTTTTCACTTCTTACCACAGGTCATCCCAATGAATTGAACGACATACGGGTTCGGGCCTCCATCTGTCTTTCGACAGACTTCACCCTGCCCATGGTAAGCTCGCATTGGCTTCGGGTCTGATATATAAGACAAAGTCGCACTATTAGTACTCGGTTTCCCTTTGGCTCCGACCTTTTCGGTCTTAGCCGCGCCATATATATCAACTCGTTGGCTCATTCTTCAATAGGCACGCCATGACGGACATAAATGCCCGCTCTGACTCCTTGTAGGTGTGACGGTTTCAGTATTATTTCATCGTCCTCCCGGACTAATTTTCACCTTTCCCTCACGGTACTTGTTCACTATCGATCACAACATGTATTTAGCCTTAGCAGTTAGTACTGCTGGATTCCCCCAAGCTATTCGTGTCCTGGGGTACTCAGGAACAGTAGTAAGAGATATAACGTTTTCGCATAATGGACTATCACCATCTAGGGTCAAGCTTTCCAGCTTATTCTGCTAACGTTATACTTTGTAACTCTTCGAGTAATAAATACTCATCTACTGCCCTACAACACCAAGCTACCCAATGCATCAAACAATGTTAATGAAAACTATAAATAGTAATCAAAAACAAAATGTGATGCATCGGAAAGCTACGGTTTGGGCTGTTTCCTTTTCGCTCGCCGCTACTTAGAAAATGGTGCACATACGTGCTTGTTTTATTTTCCTTCAGGTACTGAAATGTTTTACTTCCCTGAGTTTGCGAATCAACTTAATGTTGAAACATGAGAATCAAGTTCTCATAGGTTTCCCTATTCGGAAATCCCCGGATTAGCGATTGCTAGACATCTCCCCGAGGCTTATCGTTGTCGTGCTACGTCCTTCATCGCCATGTTGTGTCAAGGCATCCACCGTCCACCCTTGTATTTCTATTAGGAAATACATATACCACAATCGTGAAAATGTATGTTAATTATCTATCTGCGTTTACCTAATTTTTCGACAAGGGGCTTTCCTGAAAAATTCCCTGTCGCCAAATCGTTTACTCAACGATCTGTTTACGCGATAGTTTGTAATTGTCAATTTGCAAAGAAAGAATCCGTTCTCAGGAAAAGCGGACATTAAACTTTTAAGCTATTGCTTTTGGTTTTATATCCGCTTTTTTCTTTGATTTATATCATACTGTATGGTCGTCTATTATACTCGAATCATAAATAAAGTCAAGCATTACTCTTAACTTATTTATGTGGGTAATTTGTGGACTATTTTATATTAAGTTTGTATCAGTTTTTTGCTAGGTTTTGAGCTGGAATCTAAGCGCCATTTATCTATCTCTTTGTGGTTCCCCGACAGCAAAACTTTGGGTACTTTGTATTTTTTACCTTTATATACAAAGACTTCTGGTCTTGTATAAACCGTAGAAGAGGATATGCGTGATTCCTCTCGACTTTCGAATTTTCCAAGAACACCCTCTATCTGACGACTAATGACATCTATCATAATAAGTGCAGGCAATTCCCCGCCTGTTGTCACCCAAGGACCAACAGATACGTCTATCATTTTAAAAACCTTCTTAACTCTTGCGTCTATACCCTCATATCGTCCGCAGACTATGATTATATCTGTATATTTTTTAGAAAATTTGGTAGCAAGCTCTGTATTGAATTGTTCACCGTCAGGAGACAGAAAAACTATCAAAGTCTTATTCTTGATTATTGTTTTTTTGGACAATATTTTCTCTATAGACTTAACAACAGGATCGGCTTTTATGACCATACCAGGGCCACCACCATATGGTTTGTCATCAACCTTTAGCATAGGCCTATCTTTTGCTTTCTGGACCTTGGTAGGCTTTACAAAGTCTCGTGGATTATTAAAACTGATTTTGATAAGTTTGTTTTCTATAGCACGAGCTATGATGGATTTATCTATATATGAATCAAAAGACTCCGGGAAAAGAGATATTATATGAAAATTTAAAACGGTCTTATTCTTATTAGTATTCACACCCATAGTCGACTAGCCGAGTGCGAGCTCCAAACGAAATATTTTGTGAGTGCAGTGGCTAGTCGACTATATTAATGAATACCCTATTATTATATACGTATTTACAAAAATAGTAAAACCCCGTTACCTTGCGGTTTCGGGGCCTTGCTAATTTCGTTTGGAATTTCAGAGATAATCATTGATTGCTCAACTTTTATTTCCTAACCTCACGTAAGTGATGATAGCATGATTGACTGTCAAAGTCAAGCTTTTCTGTAAAACTATTATCTTCTAGTAGTTAACTCTTCTCCTGCCTTAGATAATATACGTGTAGCCATCTCTTTTCCACCTAGACCGAAAGCTATACCCGCTGCCAATGAGGCTGCAACAACTATACCGATGAATACTGTATTTATAAGAGTAACCGCTATACCTATCTGTACCAAAGCTGACAACACTGCAAAGACTATTATAGCAACCTTTGTAAGTGTTCCTAGCATACGAGCTGAAGATAGATGAGCGTTTGCAGCAGCTGTTATAACAACTTTTTTCATAATATCTCCTATTATGAAAGAAAGAAGTAGTATGATTATTGCTATAATTATCTTTGGAAGATACATAGCAAGCATTGATCCTAATATCAATGACACTTCACCTAGACCTAGCATCTGAAGTATTGCTAGAAACATTATAACTATAATTGACCATTTTAATATTCCACCAAAGAAAGATCCTGTGTTTAAGTTCAGACCACCTTTACGTAATATACTATCTACACCAGCTTGTTTTAAAGCCGAATCCAGTCTAACTTTATCAAATATTTTTTTTAGTAATTTACCTAGATAATCAGCAGCAACCCAAGTTATTACAAAGACTATTACTGCGAATAATATAAGTAGACCGTATCCAAATAGAGCTTCTTTCACACCAGAGTATGAATCTGATACAGCACTACCTACTGAACCTGAAATAAATGTTTGTGACGGCATATGTTTTTTGTTTTTTGTTATTTATTAAATTTATAATACCCTTTAATTATATCACATAATTATCTGAAAAAAGAAATCTTATCCATAGCAACTAGGTGATCAAAGTCCAAAACATCTCTGATAAGTTTATCCCCTATCGAATGTCTATACTTAAAATCAACTTGATCTAGAGCACAATAACTCAATTCTTTACCCATAACATATTCCAATTCTGATATCACATCATCGACATTATCAGGGATTTTTTCGAACACTAATAATAAATCGATGTTAGAATTGATAGAATTTGAAAGTGATTTTTGTTTACCTAATTGCTTAGTGAAGAAACCAGATAGTAAAACCAGCTTCAACCTGTTTAATTTGTTTAATTTTTCCAAAATCTTATCTGTAGATCTTGGAATAACAGAAAGGATCAACTCAGTTATCTCTTCAAGCAGTGGAAAAGTCAGATCGGTCTTATAAGTTATGAGTTTTTCTTTTTTACTTGCTTTTATTATACCAAGCCTCATAAGTTCACGTAATTCCAATATAAGGTTGTCGCCTTTTATCTTAGTTAGCTTAGTTAAATCTTTTAAAATAAAATCTTTAGAGGTATTCAGAAGAAAAACTTTCCATAATTTTACTTTATTGGCACTACCTAAAAAATTTTCCAATATCTGTACATCTGTTATACCCTTAGAGTCTATTATTATTTCTTTTGGTTTTGGAGGTGTTATGATCTGCAACTTCTTTATAATAGGTTTTATGGTTTTTTTGACAACTTTTTTTGTTGTCTTTTTTACTATCTTTATAATAGGTTTCCTGGCTGGTTTCTTGATAGTTTTTTTAACTGATTTTTTCTTAGTCATATTATAAATGTAACATGTTTTGGAAAAATAAAAAAACCATATATGTTATATGGCTTTTTTATTATATAAAAACTAGGTTTTGTCGAATTATTTCAATTCTACAGATCCACCAGCTTCTTCTATTTGTTTCTTTAGAGCCTCTGCCTCTTCTTTTTTCATACCTGCTTTGATTACAGATGGAGCAGCATCAACTAAATCTTTAGCCTCTTTAAGACCTAGACCTAGAACTTCTTTGATAACCTTGATAACTGAGATCTTATTGGCACCTCCGTCTTTTAGATTAACATCGAATGATGTTTTCTCATCTGCAGCTGCGGCACCTGCGGCTGGAGCAGCTACAGCTACAGCTGAAGCTGATACTCCGAACTTTTTCTCTAGGAATTTTACTAATTCGTGTAATTCTAGAACAGACATTTTTTCTATTGAATCTACAACTGTTTTAAATTTAGCTGGAGTTTCAACAACTTCATCTGCTGTTTGTGTTGTTATTGTTTCTTCTGACATAATTTTATTATTGATTTAAATTATTTTTAATAAATATAGTTGATAGTATTAGTTCTCTTTTTTCGCAATAGCGTCAAGAGCCAATACAAATCGTTGTATAGGTGAATTGATAAGTTGAACAAATTGAGCTTGTAATGTTTTGAAGTCTGGTATAGAAGCGATTGACATCATTTCTTCCTTTGACTTGTATTCATTATCAAATATACCACCTATGATTGAAAGTTTATCTTTGAATTTTTTTGTAAATCCAAGAACCTCTCTCGCTGGGGCAAGTAAATCTTCTCCATATACCAATGCCACTTCTCCATCAAGAGATGGTAATTCGCCTTTGATACCTAGATCAGACAACGCTCTTTTGATCAATGTTTTTTTAGCAACCCTATATCCAATATTTGCCTTTCGTAGTTCATTTCGAACTTCGCCTGTTTCTATCACATTTAATTTGTGAAAATTCACAAACACTAATGATCCTGATTTCTTAGCAATATTTGATACATCTGATACAACTTCAACTTTTTTGTTTTTTGAAATTGCCATATATTGATTTATATTAAGTTTCTATTTTTAATTAGGCCAAGTATCTACACAGGATTTACGTCTTTTGGACACCTATGGTATTCGAGACCATGTGTCATAGATTAACATTATTTTATAACCTTAGCAATAGTATACTTAGATAGACATAATCCTCTTTTAACTTAGAATATCTGGCTTTTAAAGTTGCGCTGTAGGCGATCTTGTTTATGGAACTGACGGCATCAGAGACTTTCTTTTTGAGTGAGGCTAAGTATTTTGAATCCTTATTCGTTCTGTAGAATTCTATTCTACGAATATATCTATCTTTTAAATATCTTTCCATAGTGGATGATTTTATATCGGCTATTATCTTATTTATTATTTCTTCTTCTGATAATTTTATAGTATTTACAAAATCGATAATCTTACCAGTCAGAGGTAGATTTAGAGATAAGGTTTTAAAATAATCATCACTCTTTAGTATCATAAGCACATCTTTAAATACCGGTATATATTTAAACTCTACGTTTGAAATATTGCCATCTATATTTTTTAATATACTTAGGTCGAGAAAATTATCTGCCTTAGGGTCTATAACGATATTGTCTATTTCCCTATCGTAGAGATAGTTTATCTGATTATCCGATATCTCAAAGCGGTTATTTTTGTCCAGACTCTCGGTGACATTGCTAAAATCTTCTGATGTATAAGTATAGTATTTGTCTTTATAAACATTATTCATGCCTAAAATAATATCAATATCAGGTATTGATTTTCCTGTGTTTTCACTAATCTGTAGCAGGTTATAATTATTATTTTTAAGAATCTTGTCATAATCTACACCTAAAATCTCAATTGGATGAATAATATTATCTATAGTCAATATAACATCTTTATTATTCATGATATTACCATGACTGTTTTTTGTATCTTTAAGGTCAATATATGTTGTCGTGCCATATCGAGATAAAGATAAATCTTCCACTACGCCATCACCGTTTTTATTATAGCTGGGCATTATTTTATTCTTATTATCAACATATAATCCTGACACTGTGTTTATGCCCGTTCCTAATATCTGATATACACCCATATGATCTGGATAAATTACATTGTCCAGATTTGAGTGCAAAATTTTTGCCTTACCAAACAGCAAAGAATTTAAACCTGGGTAATTATTTATAGTATTTTCAATCAAAGCTTTATCTGTGTTTTTATATGTATAGTATTTTTCTGTTGGTAATAATGTATAAGCTGTCGCCATGTTTTTTCCGAGATCTTTCGCAACAGATGATTTTAAAATAAGGCCACCTGCTATGGATTGATTATGACCATAAAGTAAAGCTGTTATAGCTTGTGATGTACCGTACTCGGGCATAGCTACGAAAATAACTTTATCGACAATACTGTCTAAGTCTTCTTTTTTTAACTCTGATATAAGTTGTTTAGCCACAAGTCCCCCATTGCTATGAGTTACTATGGTCACATTACCTGTTTTAGAAGTTTTTTGTAAATCTTGAATAGTTTTAATAAGATCTATTTTGATATCTTTGAAATCAATACCTTCGTCAAGAATATAGTCAGATGACATACGCCAATCATAAGGCATGGCTTTATAATTAACGATTACTTTATTTGATTTTAAACTATTTAAATAATTCAGAAAGTCTTTGTAAATGTTTTGATCTACCCCAGGTAATCCCCCGAGTATATTTGTTTTACTTATAACCTCTTTTGTATAGACTTTGTTTATACTTTTTCCAGACACATCCAGAAACAGTTTCTTTACATCAGTATTTCTGTTGGGTTCCCAAAGTTGATTTTGAGCCAAACTGTCCATATATAAACGACTACCCATAAGACCTGGGAGGAATATAACGTTTGAGCAACAAATCTTTGCCTTGGTGACGTTTTTATATGGAGAAAATTGTTTAATAGTAAAAGGACCAGCCAATATATTCTTTATTCCATTCTCTGATTCACTTACATACGAATATATATGAGGTTTATCTATTTGAAAAAAATTATTCTCAAGATCTATCTTAGAATTATCATAATCGAACATATATGATTCTATGGCAACTTTGTTATTCTCAAAATCGTTTTTGTTTATAGATGCAGATCTGGACCGATGAAAGACCATAGCTTGTTCATTATTTACAAATTCTGTATTTTGAATATTTATATGATTTATATTGTCTATATTTAAAACCATACCTCTGTAATTGGACACATTGGAATTGATCAGAGAGAAATTAGAATTACTATGAAGACTTATTAATTTATCATTACCGGTATTAAAACTAATTAGACTATCTATATAAATATCACTGATATATGATTCCATGAATTTGTTTATATTAACTTTGGTATTTTTTACAGAAACTTTTGAGTTAAAAAAACCGAAAATATATGAAAGATTATCTGGTCCAGAAATATCAGATCCGGAAACATTCACCACACTACCCTCAAAAGAATTTATATGTCCAGATTCAAAGACGATAGTAGCATCCACAATATTCAAGGTTGAGGAAGATAGGTTTAGATTACCACGGATAATATAAGGACTGCCTGCCTCATTCCAATTCAACGTTTTATTAAATACAAAACTATCGGTTACAATAGTTTGCGCCGAGACATCAATAGATAATATTAAAATGATTGTTATGATTATTTTTTTCATATCACATATTGTACTGATACGAGTTAAAATAATTTTAAAGAAATTCACAAGAAACCCCGAAGACTATATAAAGAAAAAACCATCCGTGAGGGTGGTTTTTTCGAGAGTGGCCGAGATGTAAATCTCATTAGATATTTTTAGAAACCACAAGTTGAAGATGTTATAGCAGATGTAGTGGCCTTTGCTGTACCAGTTGAATCAACACAAAAATGTTTTGATTCAGATTTTAACAAAGCTGATACCGCCCATGTTGTTGAGGCAGTAGCTGCACAAGTAACAGTAGTTGATTTTGTTTTAGCACCTGCTACCAAAGCAGTTAGAGTTCCTGTGCCTGAACCTGAAAATATACCGGTGTTACAGGCCGTAGCGGCTGAAACAGTAATACCATAATCACCATTAGTAGAATAATATAGTTCTGCCTGAGATCTCATACTTGAAAGTGTAGCCTGTATTGCAGAATCCTCCCCTTTTGATCTCGCACTTGAAAGTGAAGCCAGCACAATACTCGAAAGTATTCCGATGATCGCGATCACAACCAATAGTTCTATAAGTGTGAATCCTCTTGTTGTTAATTTTTTCATATTGTTAAATTTAATTTTTTATTTTTTATTAAGTTAGTAAACAAATTAGCTAATCCATTTCTTTTATTCATTTGTAAAAAATAAAAGATACTTATATTATACCCTAAATAAAAATTTTTATGCAAACTTTTTATTCACATTCTCTAACAATACTCAAAGCTAGTCCTCCGAGCTCTCTCGCTAACACTCTCATATATGTACCTTTTCCACACTTAACATCTAATTTTACAATCTGAAAATCTTTTTTATTTTCTTCAAAAAAATTATTCCAACCAGTCTTTATATCATCTAATCTAAAATCACCTTCCATCTGACACAAAGATAATTTATCAAAGACCCTTTGTTTTAATTCACTATTTGTTATTTGTTCTTCATTTAAAAAATCTATACTGTAGATGTGACCGTCTTGTTTTCTTGATTGTGTTTCTTCATTCTTTAATGCTTTCTTAATATGAGGTGATGAATATTTTGGATAATCAAAATTAAATGGACCAATAAAATTCCTCAAGACACTTTTATCAAAATATTTTTCTACAACAGAATCAATCAAACCCAAAACATCATTGGTGTCAGTTTTTATACCCAACAACACTTCAATCTTATATTCTTTATCTAACTTCATCAGATCTTCTTTTTCTTTTTTATTCCCACTCCACAATATATGAATATCACCCTCTGCCATAGGATCAAGTCTTCCGACAAAAGTTAATTTATCTTTATCTTCCTCTGGTATATATTCTTTGATCTCATTCAAAACCTGAAGTGGAGTAAAGCCGACTTTCTTATATATCAAAATACAGGCATCTGTTATGATCCTGTATTTTGTATAAGTATGACCCGAATCGGGTATATGATTATTTTTCTGAATCTTCAATTGCTTTTACTTCCTCCATGTCTATATCCTCTGGAGTATTATCTAATAAATCATTGTCAGGTGCTGCTTTGTTTTTATCTGGTCTAACCATCTGCATCTTTAGACGTTTATTGATCTCTTTAACCGCTTTCTCTCTTATATAATATAGTTTAGCACGTCTTACTTTAGATCTTTTAACAAGCTCTATCTTGTCTATCATGGGTGAATATAGAGGGAAAATTCTTTCTACCCCATAACCATTTGCAGATCTTCTAACTGTTAGAGTAGCACCTGCTTCAGTTCCGTGCTTACGAGCCAAGATCATACCCTCGAATATCTGTATACGAGTTTTACCTTTTTCTTGTATCTTTTGATGAACTTTTACAGTATCACCTGTACGTAAATCAAGGGTTTTTCTTGTTTTTTTATCTAATGTCGATAATGTTATAGCCATAATAGACTAATTATTAACATATTTGCTTTATTAAATCAAGCATATCTACTGGGAGATTTCTTGAGATTTTCTTTATTCTTTCTTAATCAAAACTTCGGGGGTGTTTTTGTATTATTTTTAGATGAATAAATTTTATATTAAAAGAATCAAAAAACTAATTAAACTATACTATTTCATGGAAAACAATGAACTTATAGAACATCAAAATGAGCTTTTACAGATAGATATTGATTATCCGTTGTTTATATCTAGACGGTCTTTAAAACATCTTGTCGAGAGTCGAAAAGTTGAACTTATCAGAAAACATACCGAGAAAGAGGTTTTGAATCGATTATTTTTAGCAGTAGACAATATAGTTAGAATATACATCAATAGTGACAAAATTTCTTTGCAGGAAAATAATCGTACGGTATATACTAAATATTCAATTGATAGAACTCAACACAGTATCAGACTTGTTTTAGAACAAGTGGAAAATAGATTGGAAATATGTTCTATACATTTTCAAAAAAGTAAAAAACTACCACAGGGGTAGTTTTTTACCAGACTTAGGATGACGGCACGGCGAGCAATTGCTTGTTCGCGGCTTCATCCATGAGTACTTGATATTACTATCAAGTCCGCAGCAAGCCGATTATTAATTTTCTGTCGTTAAGTCCTTATGTTTAAAGTGTATCAAATCAAAATTTTCTGTCAAATTAATCTAATATACGTCCTATATCAGGCGCTAACTCAGCCTCAAAAACTCTTTCAACACCCTCACTATCTTTAAAGGTTATTTTATAAGCATGTAATGCCTGTCTACTTAGGCCTATATTATTCTTATGATTTGGCATATAAAGACTATCTGCGACTATACCGTGATTGATATGCTTCATATGAACACGTATCTGATGAGTTCTACCTGTCTTTGGTTTAACAGATATATATGAGTATTTTTCACCTTGTTTTTCAAACTCTTTTAAAACTTCAAAAAAAGTAACAGCCTCACGAAGTTCACCGCGAGCAAAACGACCGCACACATATTTTCTAAAATCAGATTGACTGCGACCTATAGGATCTTGAATACAACCTTTTACAGACTTAAAATGACCATGAACTATAGCTCTATACTCTTTTTCTATCTTATGATTTTTAAACTGTTCTTTTATATATGTATAAAAATCTTGATTACGAGCGATAATCATTACGCCCGAAGTATCAACATCAAGTCTGTGAACGATGCCATATCTTTCAAATTTATCATCTTTCTCCCCTACGTCCTTTGTTTCAGGATATAAACCCAAAACCTGAGAAGCAACAGAGTCTATCTCTTCTTTTTTTCGACCATCACTGTGGGTTATAAGCCCAGCTGGTTTATTTATAATAATAAAGTTTTTATCTTCATGTATTATTTGGATTTTAGCTTTATTGTCTGACATATACGATGATACTAGCATATAATACAAAAATAAATACCCCCGATGCAGAGCATCGAAGTATCACATAGAACAAACTTTGTTTGTTCTATGTGCCGGAGTAAAACTCCGGGATTTTTATTGTTAATCTCCTCGGTTCGGAAATACATGTGCTGGCACATGTATTTCGCTCACTCTACGTCGTTAATAAAACAAAAACAGGCTCAGTGGCCTGTTTTTTTGTTAGATTATAGTTCACAAGTACCTCCTGCACATGCCAACTCTTTTTTAACCTCTGTTTCATCATCTTTTTCATATGACATAATCTTTGAGAAGTCCAAGTCGCCCAATCTTTTTTTCATCTCTTCATATTTTTCTTTTGTTATCTCCTCATATGGAGCAAGTTTATAAACATGATTTGATCTTGGCAGGAATGAAAGTCCGCCAACTATTTCCCAGTTTTCATATACCCAGTTTGCCACAGCGACCCACTCATCCTCTCCAACTGAAATAGTTACTGATGGATTGTGTTCTGTATAATGAACTTTTACAACTTTCCAATGTTCAAGTTGTGATATAGCATCGAGATCATCTTTACATATAGCTTTGTTTGGAGCTTTAACTGGAAACTCTAGAACTACAGTAGTAGCTTCCTCTATAGTTTGTCCAACCTCTGGAAAATACGGCACACCTTGATCTTTCAACATACGGAAAAGGGCGTCATTGGCTGATATACGTATTCTTCTTATGTAATACGGTGCATGACGTGGATGCATGCCTGAAGCACAATCTACGGTCTGTGACACTGTTCCTGATGGCTTAACACAAGTTACACAAGTTGATTGATTCACACCAAAACGTTTTGCGTATTTTTTGTTCATCTCAACAGAATAATCTCTAAGTCTTTCAAGAACTTTTGGATCTCGGGCAACTTCAGAATCCCATTGACCTGTTATAGACACACCCAGTAGTCTTTCTTGTTCACAATTCTTCTTCCAATCTTTTGATAGGTATGGAAAATAAGTAAGAGTTGATTGATATGTTCCAAGTATAACTGCCATCTTTATCTTTTTCATTAAAGTTTCTTCAGTATCTTCGGCACGAGCAACAACTTCAGAAAGATTACAAAACTGTTTTGATTGAAGAATAATCTCTCCACAAGGATTTGTTCCCCAAGCTGGATATACGCCATTTTTCCATTGACCTAAACGTCTTTTTGGAAGAGTTTGAGCTAAACCACCTCGGTTAAATATACCTCTTTCTCCACTACCACTTTTGGCCAAAGCCATCCATTCTTCCATGAACTCTGTTGTACTCGGTTTTGAGTTATATACCGCTGAGTTATTGGCAAGCATGCGTTGACCTTCGTTTATATAAAATTGTCCATTCTTGGAGTCACGTATAGCTTCATCATCTAGGTCTGAAAGTGATATAAGAGCACTACGACGCACTCCACCTGCGACAACACATTCTCCTATCTTACATATGATGTCATGAGCATCTAGGTTTGTAAGATGTCTTCCTTGTCGAGTCATGATACGGTCGCGAGTAAAAGTTAATAAATCCATAAGAGGTGCTGGACCAGAAGCTTTTCCTCCCATAGTTTTTAGACGAGCACCATTTGGACGTATAAGAGAATAATCAAACTCTATATCATTACCATCAAACCAAGTTTTCATACCTAGAGCCAAAGCATCAGCCCAACCCTCTTTACTATCAGGTATAACATATTTTGCAAGTTTCTTGCCTGTTTGTTTTTGTATCTGAGGTAAAGCTTGAACGTTTTCACTTTCAACAGCAAAACCCACACCTGTTCCCGACATAGATATGTACATAATCTCAGCAAAATCTTGAAATGTTTTAGGTGCAATAAAAGAACAGTTATAGGCGCAAACATTTGTCTTTCTAGCAGCCTTCCCTGCAAACTGTAAAAGTCTCATAGATGGCATAGACTCTTGTTTTAAAATAGACTCTCTTATCTCAGCGTACTCAGCAGCAGACAAACTACCGTTAACATGATCTTTCATAAAGGCCATATATCTATCAACTGTCTCTATCCAAGTCTCGCGACGTCCCTCTTCTGGTATCCATTTTGCATAAGTACGATAATAAACAAATTCTGATAAAGGGTTTCTAAAATATTTCTTACTTTCAACGACAAGGTCTTTAACTTCTTTTGATACTGGACCAACTTTCTCTCTAACCAAAGATCTTTCATTTCTATACAATATATAGGCTTTGGCAGTTTGTATAAAACCAAGGGCTATAAGCTGATTTTCAACAACATCTTGTATCATCTCTACATTTGGTACAAAAGTTTTACCCCCATTTTTCTTAGCCATTAACAATGCATCCAAAACCTTGAACATAACTTTTTCAGCTTCTTTATCAGCCCCCTCTTTAACTGACTCCATAGCTCGTAGTACTGCTCTAACTATTCTCTTCTCATCAAACGGAACCAAAGTTCCATCTCGTTTTTTTATCTGTTGAAGTAAAGAATATTTTTTGTTTATCATTGTGCTTATTTTATATATTGTATGTTATTTAATAATTATTTTTATTAAATAAGTATACAAACAAAAATAGAGTGCTCCAATTTTTCAGACATGCATACCAAACTATTTTGAGTATGTAAAATTTTATCCGAAATCAGCTATAGATAATAAGAAATATTTTAAGTAAAAATTTATAAAATAAAAAAGCATATTCACAAAACGTTGCTGATAAAAAAATTTATATTTTATGATGTCAAATCAGTAGCGAGTTTTACCATCTTCTCATAACCAACTTCTGTCATATTTTCTACAAAATTTTCAACTTTTTGATTACCACGTATATTGACACCAGCTGAGAAAACTTTATAGACTTTTTTAAATTCATCAAAAGGAATAATTGCATTATCTATAATTGCAACTTTTAGAAAATCTCCAAAAGCCCTTACAACATCACCACCGTTTTGAATAATCCAGTATTCAACACCTATACCACCAAGGCCCCCTTGCTGACCATTGTCCCCTAATCCTTTTTTATAACAACCAGCTTCTTTGAGTTTTTTCTTGGCAAATCTAACGTTGGTTAATGTATTCAAGAGAGCTTGTCTGCCATGTGTTTTTTCTATTGATCTGTATTTTTCACCGAGAGCCGTATGCGCATCAAACTCTTCAGAATCTGACTTTTTATTAAACCCGACATCAATAGTCATCTTATGTCCATTTATCTCAACATCTTTTGACCTAAACATCATCATACCTTTGTTTTCATAAGAAGTCTCTATCGGAAATACATCTTTAAGCTTGTCCATAATCCTTAAAACTTTATCCCAGTCATTGTCATCAAGTTTTACAGCAAAATCAAAATCGAATTTTTCATCAAGAGCAGAGCCTCGACCAGTTGACCCTGTATCAGTTATAATTGCACCGGCAAGACTATCATCGTATTCACCTTTATGTAGATTCACACCGCCCTCTTCTAGTATAGCTTTTATTTTATCTTGAATAATATTCCTAACAGTTTCTATACTTTGTATACCCTCTTCGGTTTGGGCAATACCTTCTATATCTTGTGCGAGATTACTATCTTTCCACCCCTCACTTATATCCATATCACCCCCTTCAAAACGATCTACACCATCAAAAACCTTTCTATATTTATCATATTCCTCTTTTGTAAACACAATCTCTCCGTCAATATTATATATAGGTATATAAAAACCTTTTTGAGCGATAAAGAATTTGATTTTATCTATTCCTCTAGGTTTTATACCCTCTTGTCTTATACATATAGCATCGATCTGAGTCGAGCCAAATCCGGTACGTATACCATAATGGTTTTGTCCAATAACCCCAGTTTTAAATATATCTAATTTATCTTTTTCAAATTGGGGTTTTTTCTTTACGATGATATACATATCACCATATTCTGTATGGGCATTTCTAAAATTATATCCATCCTCAACAATGAACAAATCAGTATCGAAAGGTGTTGCATCACTATCTTTACTTACTTTCTTTGATTCAGCACTAGCTGCCCCAACAAATTCCGGAGCGTATACACCCTTATCAAGGTAAGTATCAAGATAATAACTTGATATACCTTTAACAAGATCACCCTCTCGCATCTTTAAGACTCCATCTTTTGCGTTTTCTTCATTCCTGATACTGGCTTCTTTTTTATATTCTTTCATCAAAGATAGAGCATCATCGATAGATTCTATACCTATTCTCTTCAAGAAAGTTCTTTCGAATCTCTGTATCAAACTTCCACCATCCTGTACCCCAAAAGCATTCTTCAAATCATTTAATTCCCTATACATGACATCATCAGAGACATCTTCACCTATAGCAATACTTTGACGACCAGTATGACCAGAAAGGACATTTATCTTTTTTAAGAAAAGTTTTAATTTATTTTTTTCTAATTCAATCAGATCTATACCTTGATCAAATTTATCTAAAATATATCTGCCTGACTGTAAAACGGTCAAATACTGTTCAAGATTACTGTCGCAACTTGCTATATGAGACCTCATCAAATCTTTAAAAATAGTTAGCCTTTGTTTGGACGGATCTTTAAGAGCTTTCAATGACTCAACCTTTGATTTGCTTAGTATAGAATTATTAAGGATTTTATCTGGATACAATATTTCAAATATTTTATACTGCTTACCAATCATTGGTATATTATTTGTTAAAAATGTTTTTTCAATCCTAGAAACCGCTTCATCAGCCTCTTCGAAATTATCAAACCTATACATCAGAGGTAATATTTCACTGGCTAGATTTTTAAGTTCACGTGAGGGAGAGTTTTTGACACGCTTAAATACATCAATATATCTTTGCTGTTCTGGAGTAAACGGAAAACCTATATCATCTTCCATCATTATTTCTATATTTTTTGAGACAACATTTTTAAATAATCTATCTAGTATTTCTTGCCTCTCTTCAGTATCTGTAATACTAGACAAATATTGATCATCAAAGAATCTGAATTTTGGAATAATATCTGTAGACTTATCCCTAACCAATACCTTTACCGCATTCTTTTTCTTTTGATCATTTAATGGAAAACTATTTTCTTCTAATAGTGTCAGTATATTACCGTCATTTATCAATAATTTACTGAATATAGAATTTATATCTTCGTCTGAGAAATCAACAGCCTTGCTCTTAAACGCAGACTGAACTTCTAAAAAATTAACAAACACATTTCTGCAATACTTATCATTATCTATGATATCAGATATTAAAGATGATGGATTTTCTTTTAGGGCAGACATGAGTTTAGCCAAGTCTTCTCGACCTAAATCATATAAACACAGACTGCGAAGCTTATCGATACCATAAACTTTTGTTACAAAATCGATGATATCTATATTAGTTTCTTTATCAATAGTTTCCAGAAAATGTTTTATATTTGTTAAAGTTGTTTTATTCTTAAAATAAGGATCTAAATCTTCTCGCGTACTATCTATTTTGTGTAAAATACTTATAAGATCTTTTAACTCATCTTTCTCGAAAATATTATCTATATTTTTTACAGATTCTATTTGATTACCTAAGGATGAATCATAACACTTCCTCAATTCGACCAACATCTCAAACTGATCCTCTGACATCCCTGACAAATAATACATATGCCAAAAAAATGCAGCATTAATATCTTCAATACCTAGAACCTTACATCTATCAAATATATTTTCATCGAGTCTAGTATAAGGTTCAATTGAATCCTGATATATGGAAAAACTGCTTTCTTTTATGAGTCTTTTGACAAGTGAGAGTTTTTCTGTACTTAAACTATGCAATCTTTTTGTCTCATGAGTTGATATTTTACATAATGCTTTATCGCCATCCTTATCATATTGAGTCTTGTATACATCGATCACATCTTGCGATTTACTTGATAAAACTTCACAGAAAGTGATAAAATCTTTGACTCTTATTTCTGATATCTCACTATCAAAATCTTTTATCTTTTGCAGATTCTCTTCATTTAAATATGTTGCCAGTCTATGCATATCAAAATAATCTTTTAATAAAAAATCTACGTACGGATTTTTCTCTAGAAGTTTTATCTGCTCTAGGGACATTTGTTCAACATCATGTCTACTAAACACAGTTTCTGATAAACCTATACCTATTTTTTGTAAAATTTTTATCTTTTTAACACTTTCATCATTATTTAATATAAGTTCACTATCAATATAGTTAGGTAGTCTTATATGTTTTAGTGTATCAAGTGAAATACCCTTCTTAATCAATGCATGTGTATCATTAGCAATCCTTATCAAAATCTCTATATCGTATATAGTATATATATCTTTCTTATTGCAATATTGCAATATCTCCAATCCTTCATTATCTAAAGGAAATTCTGGAACTTCTATAGCAGACAAAGAATCATCAGACCCTCTTATTTTCTTCCATTCTCTTCTATATTTTTCTTTATTTTCTATCTCAAGATTATCAAATACAAATTCTATCCCTTTTATTTTTTTACTTTTCTCACCAAACCTTATACTATAGGCTTCTGAAAGATTACCTAAAGCGATTGGTACGATTAGAATTGCAGCACACAATTTGTCTATAGTTTTTTTTCTTAAAGTTTTTCCATCTTCCTTTATCTTTTTTAATTCTTGCCTAAAAACATCTTTTTCACTTTCGGAAATATCATCACTGAGTATAAGGGCTAAAAGCTCCTCACTTCGTGATTCAAATTCAACATACTTTGTATCAGCACTTTCTAGAGCTGAGACCACTTCAGCCTCTTCAGACTTTATCTCCACAGGGTTTTCGACCACCCCTTCTATAGTTTTATCTTTTTTTTCTGGATCAAAATCAGACATTTAAATCTTTTTTAATTTTATTTAATCTATTATTATCAATAGTTTTTTTAACCCTATGCAAAAGATCAGACTGTTTACTTTTTAAAACATTAATACCGCTGTTGAAGTCTTTAATAATGGATAATATTTGAATAGGGTCTGTATTCATATTTATATTCATAATATCATATATTTGTTAATATTTTCACTCCACATTACGTATACATAAGAGCAAAGTAATTTATCAATTTAACAAAAAACATAAATATAAACACAATATGACAATAAAAGAATTTTCACACAAAAACGGTCTAGTATTTTTCTGGACTACTATAATATTAGCTGTATTATTACTCATAACCATGACATTCAGCTGTTTAACAAGATTTGAAAGATTTAGCAATGATTACAGATACAAAAACGAGACAAGACAGGACAGAAATATAAGAGGCATACAAAGACCTATGATGAACGGTCAAGGTCTTCAAAATAGATTAAACGTCACAGATGTAGACCAGTCTACAACTTCAGTCAACACATCTGTAACAAATCAATAGAGTCAGGGGTGTATAATATGAATCCATTATCAATTAATCTAAAAAACTAAAATATGACACAAATAAATGATTCATTAAATTGGAGATATGCAACAAAGGCATATAATACAAATAAAAAATTAACAGAAGATCAAGTAAATACACTTATAGAGTCGATTAGACTGTCCCCATCATCATATGGATTACAGCCATATAAAGTGATAGACGTCGAAACACCGGAGATACGTGAGAAATTAAAAGCGGCCGCTTGGAATCAAACACAGATAACAGATGCATCACAGTTACTTGTTTTTGCGGTACCTACAGACCTAAGTGATCAGCATGTGGATACTTTTATAGAAAATGTTTCTAAAACCAGAGTTGTAACAGTTGAATCTTTGAAAGAGTATTCGGATATGATAAAGGGTCCAATCAACTCTCGCACACCCGATCAAAGAAAAGAATGGTCAGCAAAACAAGCATATATCGCCTTAGGAATATTATTGAAAACAGCGGCGGATATGCAGGTTGATTCAACACCTATGGAAGGGTTTGATAGTGTGCAGTTCGATGATATATTGGGATTAAAAGAAAAAAACCTTACATCTGTGGTCGCGTGTACATTGGGCTATAGATCTGAAGATGATATTTATGCAAAACTAACAAAAGTCAGGGTTTCAAAAGATGATTTGATAATAAAGATATAAAACAATCAAGACAAAATGATGATAAAAAACCACCTAAAAAATGGTTTTTTGTTTAATATATCTGATATACTTAAAATCATGACTGAAATACTTCACAATATCGCATTATGGGTTGAATCTTCAAAATATATACTTATATTTGTCGGAACTATCTTTGAAGGCCCTATAGTAATGCTGACCAGTGGTTTCTTATATAGTTTAGGTCAATTCAACTTGATACCTATGTATATTGCATTAGTATTAGGTGATCTGACTGCTGACATCGGTTGGTATTGTTTAGGGCGATTTGGAGGGAGAAAGACTGTTTTCAAATACGGCCGCTTTCTTGGCGTAACACCTGAGATATTGGAAAAAGTTGGAGATAGTTTTAATAAATACCATCAAAAGATTCTAATCATATCGAAACTTACTATGGGACTCGGATTTGCATCAGTCATATTGATCTTTGCTGGAATATCAAAAGTTCCATTTAAAAAATATCTAGTATTGAATCTAATTGGTGGTTTTATATGGACAGCAATTCTTATAATCATCGGATATTTCTTTGGCAATATTTATGCCTTAATACCAAATTACGCTAAAGTAGTATTTCTTATAGTTGTACTAGTTGGGGCAATATTTAGTATAAGATATTTTAATAAATATTTATCAGATAAAAAAATATAAATAAATAATATGAACATAGCTTTTTTTACAGATACTTTTATACCTCAAGTAAACGGTGTAGCCAATACAGTCTATAGATCAGCAAAATCTCTCAGTGACTTGGGGCACAATATCTGTGTATACACCATTTCTAAAAATTCAGAAGAGGAATTAAATGCATTGGAACAAATAACAGGGACTAATATAAAAGTATATACATTACCATCCATAGATTCTCATATATATAAAGGTGAGAGATTATCCATACCCCTTGGTCTATCCATAAAGGATATAAGGAGATTTAAGGCTGATATTATACACACACATACACCGTTCTCTGCTGGATGGGAAGCTGTTATATGTGCCAAAAGACTTAAGATACTGTTAGTTGGTACTCATCATACTTTTTTCAATCATTATCTAAAATATGTTCACATGGATTATAAATGGGTAGAAAAGTTTTCTTGGACGTATACAGTAGGTTATTACAATCGTTGTAATATAGTTTTGAGCCCAACACAATCACTGGCAGATGGGCTTAGAGATAATAAATTAAAAAAAGAAATTGATATAATGCCCAACCCTGTTGATGTTGAAAAATATTGTCCAGCAATAAAAGAGGGCGCGCACGAAAAGACATTGCTCTATATGGGCCGTGTTAGTTATGAAAAGAGTATTGATCAAGTTATAAAAGCAGCACATATTGTAAAAAATACCATACCCAATATAAAGTTAATCATAGTTGGTGATGGACCAGAAAAAGAAAATCTTATAAAATTATCTAATGATCTGGGGTTACAAGACAATATTGTATTTACAGGTTTCATTTATGGTGACAATCTTATAAGAACGTTGCAGTCTGGTGATATTTTCTTGTCTGGAAGCAAAAGTGAAAACATGCCACTTGCTGTACTTGAATCAATGGCCATAGGTTTACCAATACTCTCTGTATCATCTTTAGGTATGGTTGAAATAGTCAAAGATAATGAAAATGGTTTTCTACTTTCACCCGACAATCCAGATGAGATGGCTGAGAAAATATTATACCTCTTAAATGATGAACAGAAGCTCAAAGCGTTCTCTGAAAAATCAAGAGAATTATCTTTATCATATTCAGACACAGAGTATGCTAAAAAATTAATAGAAATATACAAAAAACTAATATGAAAATATGTCTATATTCAGAATTTTATAAAGCCTTTGGAGGCAAAGATAAAATAGGTGGTGGTTTAATATCAGCCATTGAAAATCAAAAGAAAATATTGAACTTTTTAAATATACCTTTTACAGAAGATTATAAAGATTCTTGGGATGTCTTGCAGGTAAATATTCCATGGCCCATGTCCTTGCATAAAGCAATCAAAGCTAAAAGAGATGGGAAAAAAGTTATCATGTGGTCACATGTTACCGTTGAAGATTTGGAAAAGTCGGTCAAACTATTTAAAATAATACCTGGTATGGGTTATGTGATTAGAAAATATCTCAAATATGCATATAGTATTCCCAATATGGTTTTTTGCCCAACACAATATACTAAAGATGTCCTTATATCTTATGGGTTAAAACACGATACACTGTTTGTGCAATCAAATGCTGTTGATATAAATAAATTTTTCAAAGATATAAAATCAAGAGATGAGTATAGAGCCAAATACAATCTCGAGGGAATAGTTATCGGAAATATGGCCTTAGTAATGTATAGAAAAGGTATTGATACTTTTATAAAATTAGCAGAGAAATTTTCACAAAACAAATTCATCTGGTTTGGCAAAATATTCAGTAAAATATTTGTTCAAAGGATATCATTAAATACGCCAAAAAATACCAACTTTACAGGATTTGTAGACAATGCCAATTCCGCATTAAATGCACTTGATATATTTTTATTCCCTTCTTATGAAGAAAATCAAGGTATGGTCATACTCGAAGCCGCTGCTGTTGGACTCCCTATACTTATAAGAAATCTACCTGCATATGAAGGATGGATGATACATGATGCAAACTGTCTTAAGGCTGATAGTGATGAAGAGTTTGAAAAATATTTAAATCTATTGATATCAGACACATCTTTGAGAGAAAGACTTGGTAATGAAGCTTTATTATTAGCAAATAGAGAAAGTATACCGATATTGTCTGAAAAACTAAAATTAATATATGAAAAATTATGAAAGAGACATTTTTCACAAAGAAAGGTCTGTATTATAGAACAAATGATTTTAGAGAAGATAGAGAGACTTTGGTATTCATACACGGACTCTCATCTAGTTCTTCAGCCTGGAATTTACATGAGAGATATTTTGAAGATAAATACAATATATTATTAGTTGATCTGCGAGGTCACGGTAAATCAATAAAATATAAAAAATATGAGGATTATGCTATAAAAAACTTTTCCTTGGATATATATGAGCTTTTAGGTGAATTAAATATAAAAGATTTTATATTCATCAGTCACTCTTTTAGTACTTTTATATCAATAGAGTTTATGATTCTAAATCAAACAATGATTAAGAAGGCTATTTTCTTAAGCCCAAATCATAAAGTGGAAAACAATTTAAAAACCAATATTGTCAAGATTTTATTAAAATTAACACCAATTCTAAATATATTTCCATTCTCTAAAAAACCCGGGGAGCATGTTGATTATTTTAAATACATAAATACCGGAGACTGGAATATACAGAGACTGTTAAAAGACACATTGAACACAGGAATACGTGTTTATTTATACTGTATAAAACAAGCATATACTTTCGATAGAGATGAGTTTTTAAAAAACATAAACATACCAGTTTTAATAATACATGGTAAAAATGATAGTATTTTTCCAATCAAATATGCATATAAATTACATGAGGAGATAAAAAATTCAGAAATTGCTATAATAGATAATGCTGATCACACATTAGTATTAAATAATTTCAGTAAAACGTCATCGTTGATGGACAAATTTATTGAAAAAAGATAATTTAAAATTATGCAAGAAAAAATAGTAACCTATAAATCACTTTTTACAAATAAAAGTTTTTTGATTTCATTAATTATATCAATCATATTTTTATATATAAGTATTGTCATAAACTTTTATGCTGGTAATTATGCAACCAGAAGCATAAGTAATCCTGTGACAGACATAATACTTTCGAACATAAGGGTATTTGACTTAGACAGCACCTTTATATATGGATCAATGATCTTTATAATATGTATAGTTGTAGTTTTCTTACACAAACCACAAAGAATACCTTTTGCTATAAAAAGCTTAGCATTATTCGTTATAACAAGATCTATATTCATTAGTTTAACACATGTAGCACCCTTCCCTTCGCAAACTATTATAGATTCTATATTTATGAGTAAATTCTCATTCGGTGGTGATCTTTTCTTTTCAGGGCATACCGGTATGCCATTCTTGCTAGCTCTAATATATTGGAAAGATACGTGGACTAGGTTTATGTTCATGGGTTTTTCTTTTGGTTTTGCTATCGTTGTACTATTGGCGCATATACATTATTCAATAGACGTCTTGGCAGCATTTTTCATAACTTATACTATATTTCATATAGCAGAGTATTTGTTTAAAAAAGATAAGGAAGTTTTCTTTGAGATGTAGGGTTTTGGATTCAAGTTAGAATTCAAATGGTGACTATTGACAAATACTATAAACATGTTTATACTACTGAAGTTCAGGCCTTTAAAAAACCAGGTTTGACCCAACAACTACAACAACACATGGAAAACAGAGAGAGAAGAGTCGGAGTCGCAATAATACTTGCGATAGTTAGTATGAGTATGTCATTGTCCGCCGCTATTACAGTCGTGGACATAACAATAAACAGCGGTCATCTCGGGTCGCGCTACGGCAATGACCCGAGACCGACGATTAATGCTTCGGGGTGGGTTAACCCCAATTGTGTAGCAAGCAATGAGTGGGACCTTAAGTTCCTAGCATATGATTATTCCACCAACCAGTTGATACTGGGAAGTGGATTCAATCAGCTAGCCGGAAAGGACGGCATTATCTTAGGAGATATCTTTTTTGACACGAACAGTATTCTTACCTCACCATCGAGACCGGTTAACGCAGACGGTAATTATAAATATCCTAACCCCGGTTTCGAATTCTGTATCGATATCAAGTCGAGTTCGGTTGAGAATAGTACGTTAACCTTTGACCTAATTGGCATGTATTCCAATTCTATAGTGCAGAGTGGTTCACTAAACCAAAACAGGGTGGCAGACCCTGCCACTATCGTAAGGACCGATGCTGACAAATTTATCGGCACAGGCGTTGCCGAGGTCAAGATCATGACAGATGATCAAATCAGGTCATTGCTCGATATTGATGTGGGCAATAACGGTAAGAACTATGTTTCCTTCTTTGACCTTCCGGCGAATTTTTTGCCACCAAACACAACAGTTAAGGTCAAGGAAACATTGACGTGCCTCAATGATGATGTCTGGGGTCAATACACCACCCCCGATTACATCACCCCCGATGTAACAGCGGTCCCTGAGCCTGGAAATTGTTTGGCCACCATGACATTCCTATGCTCCGGAGCACTGATTCGCTTCCGTCGTCGGAAATAAACCCAACCGCAAACTAACCCTCCTCACCTATTCAGAGCAATCTGTCTAGGTGGGGATATTTTTTTATAAAATAAAACCCCGGGTCGCGATGACCCGAGGTATAATGTGTCTATACAGACTAAATCCTATTTAAAATAAATTCCACTCTTTTATCAGGAGAAAGAACTGGGACACGAATCACACCGTATCCTAAACTAATATAAGCATCAGCTATGGCCTCATGTATCCTTGTCGCCTCCTCAAAATTTTCGAGCCTTGATTCATCATTATTGTAATTAGGAAGTTGATCTAGCAAAAATATCTTTTCATACCTATCGACAGATAATTCTATTAAACCCTCAGGTGTGGCTGTACCAAAATGTTTACAATATCCATGACCATCAATCAAACCCCGGTCAAGAAAAACAATTCCATCATCTAGATCATTTTCCAACTCAAGCTGTCTATCCATAACCCTTTTCTGAAACTTAGCATTATCTTTCCAGGGAAGTGCGTCTCCATCTTTAGCTTGCTCAATCTCGATAACATAACGAGCGGCTTCGGGAACAATCGTGATTCCACGAAGAGATATAAGATCAAGTATAGTTGTCTTTCCAACACAAGGACCACCAGTAAGCACGTATTTGTATGTTTTCATGTTGATTGATAGGGCTTTTGCCCTAATATTAGTATTGTTTACAAAGGATTATTTTTCTAGACTAGGAATATTGAGTCAAATCATTTTACCTAAACAGATTAGAAAAGATGTGTTACTATAGGTTTATGCATGAAATCCAAAAAGAGATTTTAAAGAAATTATCTAATACCAAGAAAGCTCGATACAGCGAGCTTAAGAGAAAAGGTTTGGAGGGCAATGTTTTTAGTTATCATCTAAAGTCACTTATTAAAGAAAATTATATAAGCCAAAAAGATACAGGTTATGTGCTATCACCTAAAGGAAAACATCTGGCTGATAGAGTTTCTTCTATTAATTTTAATGAGAGGATGCAGCCTAAGATAGTAACCATGGTAGTCTTAAAAAATAATGATAAATATCTTTTATATAAGAGAAAAAAACAACCTTTCTTTGATTATGTAGGATTTCCATATGGAAAGATACACCTTGATGAGAGAATCAATGACGCCGCATCGAGAGAGTTAACTGAAAAATCAGGACTTAAGGCCCAGTTGAAATACAGAGGACATGTACACCTTACAGTTCATGATGAGACAGAACTGATAAGTAGTATGATTTGTTATGTGTTCACAGGTGACAAAGTTACAGGTGAACTTTTAAAAGAATTTCCTTCTGGTGAATGTTATTGGGGTAAACTAGATGATGTTGTAAAAAATAGATTACAGCCTGGAGCCATGAAGATACAAAAATTGTTAGAGAAAAATCCAAAAGAGATCTTTTTTGAGGAGTACTTTTTGAATACAAGTGAGGAGGTTTAGGTTGGGTAATATTTTTTTATTTATATTACTACGTACGAACTAGTTATTATCTTTACCCAACTCATTCTTATATTTCAACATCAAATCACCCAATACTTTCATAAAATCCCCTTCTGTCATCTTGTCTAAATCAAACAATGAAAAAGCTTCAATATAGGCCGGGTCTTGCATAACTTTCCTCAAAACCATGTCGGCAATTTCATCATCTAAAATTACTTGTTTTAGAGGATCTGCTGTTATGATATTTTTATTATTATTTGTTGTCATATATTTTTTATTATAACTTCATCTTTTTGCCATGTATCGTCTGGTAATTTGCAAGCCACTATACTTTTCCAAGTCAATGCTTTTCCTATATGATGATTGTCTGGATCAATCAATCTATGATATAGCCCGAGCTCTTCGGCTGGTACCGGTATTTTAAAAACCACATCTCTGAGTTTAAACATCTTTTCTTTTTCTTCAGTTTTCAAATGAATAACTGTTGTATCGACAATATTTCTAAGACGTATTGCCAAAAGTATAGGATTGACACCCATCTGGTCTGCTCTCATCTTTATATCATCCCATGAATTTATATCAGGGAAACTTTTGTCGACAAGAACAAAGTCAGCTAAAAAAGACATCCTGTCTTCTACTATCTGCATAAAACCCTCATCATCAATATCTTTAATTTTCTCAATATACCTACTTCCCTCAGAGGTACCAAGACCATTCAAAATCACTTCCTTGGAGGCTCTAATAAAATTAGAATGTCGATCATGGACATCCTGTATCTGATTTTTATTCAACCTAGAGCTCTTAACCTCACACAAATCTACTTGATCTATCTGGTTTGAATCTTCACCTGTTCTTGCAATCAACATATCAACATTGTGCCTGGTATCAAGATAAATATTAAAGCCCATGAATGTAATATCTGTATCATTAGATAATGTTCTATAATAATCCACTACACTTTTGACCCCTCTAAGCACAGCCTCAATACCGTACATGCTCTTCAAAAAATTACCCGAGGCTTTTTCAAACTCTTCAATAAATGAAGGGTGGGTTAAAACACCAACTTTTTTTCCAAGCAATGCAGCTTTTATTATAAACTGTTGAAGATATGATCCGCCCCTTGGAATACCTTTGGCATCAAATCTACCGTTGTCATATCCACCTCTAATCTCCATGACTATTTTATCCCCCAAAAGTTTTCCAATCTTCCTAATATCAAGATCTCTTTTCTGAGGATCTTCTATGCCAGAGATACGCTGTATTATTGCCATAAAATATCTTTCATTTTTAGACAAACCATCATACGAGCGAATCTCACGTTCAAAATACACCCTATTACCCATACTATCTGGTCTTCCTGCCACATCATGTGTCGATATTCTAGATATTTTTTCCATTATTCTGTAAGTATATCAGAGATTGATATAACAATTCCACAAATACTTAATATTATCTCTAGTCAAAACCCCTAAAACCTCATCTTTCTCTACCCATACAAAATCAGCGATAGCTTTTTCCTCTTCAGACACAATATCTTGTTCTAGATCTTTAAGTTTTGCAATAACTAGATGATAGTGGGCTAAGCGATTTACATTCTTTATGGGATGAAAAAATAAACCATGAGAAACATGGTCTGTTTGTTTTATATCCCCAACATTTTTATATCCGGTTTCCTCATGTATCTCTTTTACAACAGTTTGCTCTAAGGTATCTCCATCTTCTATACCTCCAGTTAAAAAGCCATTCCAATTTGATTTCTTCCATCTAGCTATAAGATAAGATTCGTCTGTCGGATGTTTTATGATGACCGCTATAGGATCACGCTCTATGATAGGTTTATCTTCCTGAAATGAATCAGATCCCCCATCTGTGTTTATGTCTATATTTGGATATTTTTCTTTTAGTTGCTGTATCGTGTTCATGATGTTTATATTTTATAATTATTTTATATTTTCAAACCATTCATAAGCTTCTTTTTCTATCTGGTCCAGAAATGGTTTTTTGGCAGTTCTGTAAGCTGGATAATCATCTGGAAATTTCTGCATATTACTTTCTTTAAGATCAGAATAAGCTTTTGCTTTTTCTGGAAATACCCTGAAAAAATCCCTCATTATTATAAATTGTTTTGCTTTAAAAGAATTAATTTCACAGACGTGAATATTTTCAAGTTTTTCTCCATCTGGACCAACACTGAAAAATATCAATGTATTTGGGGCTATGTAATTTTCACCACATTCATAACCTGCCCTTATCATCTCATCAATCTCCTTAGATAAATCTTTTATATCTTTAACTGTTATAAGTACATCAATAATAGGTTTTGCCTTCATTCCTGATATAGAGGTACTTCCTACATGTTCGATACTCAAGGCCTTATCTTTGAATATGTTTTTAACAAAGTCTTTTATAGATCCGAATCTGACTATCCAATCCGGATCATAGTCAGAAATAGAGTATTTTCTATTTATGTTTTTATCTAATTCTTTCATGATGTTTATTTTAATACATATCATGAAAATTTGACACCAACCTTGACAATTACCAGTTTAAACGTAAGATATATTGAAATACTGTAACATTGCTCAATGCGGTATTTTAATCAGAACACGAGCTGAACCTACAAAAACATCAATTACTATCATGAAAGTCGCCAGAGTAACCAATATATCGGTTGATGAAATAAGAAAAGCATTAGATAACAAGATAGCATTGCAATACCCGACCTGCTTGCTTATAAACGAGTTGGGTGCAAAATCATCTTAAATCAGGATGAAGATTGCGATGAAGCTGAAGCCGCGCTTATATGCGAGCTTGAAAAAGCTGTTGACAGAAGATGGGCTGCGATTCGATATTTATGCACCTTATCAAAACTAGAACTAGCATCACCGGAAACATTGGCTGCTATCGACAAATTTAGGGTCAATCCAGAAAATAGCTCCCTTTTTCCATCCGATGAGGAGATCGAAGACTCAATAATGGACATGAGAGCAGCACATTGCTATATGAACTGATTTATTCCAGGCAGGTTATTACGAGCAGGTGAAATATCCTGCTTTTTTTATTTAATTATCTATCAACAATTTTATAAGATTAAACAACCCTTCATCTTCTTTAGAATTTTTATGTATCTTTCTTCTTATACATCCGGCACACATATCAGCTAATTGTATTAGATTACTACCCTTTGAATCTATGTATTTTATTGATTTAATATTTACACCATACCTCTTTAACCCCTTCTTGATTTCAGATAAAATCTTTCTATTATAACATCTGGATTTGAAGCCATCTAAAAAAATTATAGAATTGTTAGCCACATGTCTATATCTCAATATTGTATTTATAATCTGATTTGAAAAAGTCAGAGTATCATTTGTTTCGAGATACTTTATTATAAAATCTTTTTTAGACCAAAGCCTAAAAAAAGACCTTTTTGTATTTAAACTTTCTTTATTGAAGTGTAATTCAATATTCTCTCTTTTAAAGAGATTAATCTTAAATTTATTTATCCTATTTTCCACTTCTGATACTTTGTTTAAATCATTAAATATGATTAAACAAACAACAAAAATTGTGTTATTTGACCCTGATTCATCTATAAATATATGTTTATTACTTTTCATTCACATTATTCTACTCATAGTACCTAAACTTTTACTAAAGAAATTATAAATTATCATCTATACAATAAATGTAACCATTGCGTCAAGTATATCGAATATGCTATAAATCTATCAGGGGATGAGAAGTCGAATTATCACCGGACGGTGACTCGGGTCCTAAAAAAACCTAGACGATGCACATCAATTAAAGAGACCACGCTTTTGCAGGGTCTCTTTTAAATTTGAGTATTATACCATGTCTTTACCCAACAACCGCCCTCTCTTCTTTTATAACATAACCCTCTGTGACGTTTATATATTTTGCATCTGAAAAATATTCTATAGAACCATCTTTATCAGTCATCTCCAATAATTGATTTGAATACATAGGTGGCACAACCTTAGTGCAAGATAAAGTTATATGCGGATATTTATTTTCTGATTTATCATTCTCAACCAACAAGACATCACATTTATCATCTTTAGCTCGTCCGATTATTTTTAATTTTACTTTTTTACCGATCTCAACACCATCAAGATTATCTGGTTTGTATTTATTTGTTGAATGATGTGCATATATAACAGGGAGATCTGTTTTAAACATACTCAAAAGATCTTGAGGGTTATCTATAAAATAGGCAGTGTGGTATATATTTTGCATGAGGAGTTAATAACTATTTTTTCCTTCGGAATAATTTTCTAACAATGACAAAAACTATAATTACCCCTAAGACAATACTGGTAGTCAAACCAACCCCTGAACTAAACCATGACAATGGATGTAATTGTTGCTCGACTCTTTTTACATACACAGGATTAACAACTAATCTTGTCGCGCCACTATCAGTTACATAATAAGGTACAGTAACAGTCTTTCCATCTGCTGTTGCTGTGACTTCGTATTTTGAATCATTTCCAAGAGTAAACTGAACTTCGCCAGAATTGTTTGTTATCCCAGATGTGTTCAAAGGCGTTATATAAACATTAGCTCCAGAGGTTGGTTGGCTTTTTCCATCAAGTACAACCACAGTAAGTGTTTTTGAAGTATTCATATTGATTGTCTCATTCATATGTCTATTATTATATCATTACATACGTAAATAACGTAAGATAAATATTATAAACATTGATGAACATACAATTATCGATGAAATTATGATCCATATTTGTGATATGTTTGATTTCTCATCTTTTTCAGAATTGTCCTCTAAATTTTGTTTTTGTTTTTCTGGAGATGTTATCTGAGAAGTTTTTGTTGGAGTGGCGGATATTTCATTTTTAATCGGTGCTTCATTCAATGTTGTCGTTGTTGAAGAGGTCTCTGTGTAGATGTTTTCTATATTTATTGCAGGTGTTTCATTTTTAATTGGTTTTATATCCGGTTCTGTAGTATATATAATTTTATTATCTATAGGAGAGATATCTTTTTTACTTGATGTTGATGATATTGACGCATCAACACGATAACTACTACCAATACCATTACCACCCCTTGTTGATGGAGTTGTTGTTGGCAGTATTGACTCCCTTAATGCAAGAGAGGTAGATTTAATCAAACCTTGTCCAGCAGTATTTACAGCACTAACTCTAAAATCATAGCTTAAATCATTAGTAAGTCCTGTAATTATTATATTAGTTTCTGTGGAGATCGGATCAGCAAATATACTCCAATTTGAATCTGAACTTAATTTGTATTCAATAACATAATCTGTGATAGCACTTCCTCCGTTTGACGATGGCGCAGTCCAGAATAAGCCAACTTGAGAATTTCCTGCTGATGCCCCAAGCGAATTTACAATTCCCGGTACAGTCATAGGAATTACAGAATTTGAAGATGGAGAGGAAGATAATCCTGTACCAATAATATTTGTTGCTGACATTGTAAATGTATATGATGTACCGTTGTTTAATCCTGTCACTATAATCGGAGTTGTTAAACCTGTACCCGTTACACCACCTGGGTTTGAGGTGACAGTATAATTTGTAATAGCACTTCCACCATTTGATGCTGGAATAGTAAATGAAACTACAGCCTGTGCATTTCCTGCCACCGCTGATATACCTGTTGGTGGATCAGGAAATGTTGCAACAGCTGAAAAAGATGAGTGAGCACTTGAAGACTGTGAACCATATAATACATTTATATGAAAATAATAATTTCCGGGATTTGGTACGGTTGAGGTGGCTGTAAAATCGTAATTATCTCCATTATTAATAAGTTTTGCATTTGAGGCGCTGAATATATCATCTCCTCCACCACATAGATTGTCCACGGCATCAGTTATACACCAATCATATTGATACTCATATGCAGTTGAACCTTCATTTGTAATTCTTATGTTGGTACCAATACTGGTATTTGTTAAATCAGGAAAACTTTGAATAAATACCTGGGCAGGTTCTCCAGGGGTTGCGACAGCAACACTACTTACAGTACTTGTACCAATAATATTTTGAGCACTGATTCTAAAATCATAAGAAGTGTCATTTGATAATCCTGTTACTGTGGTGAATTTATCGATACCAACCCCATCGTTAAACGTTACCCAATTTCCACCTGTGGTTAGTTGGTATTCAATAATATAGTCAGTTATAGCACTTCCTCCAGTTGAAGCTGGATCAGACCAAGTTAATTTGATACTACTACTTTTAACTTCTGTAGCAAGATTAAGTGGTGCAGTTGGGGCTGTTGGTAGAGTTATAGGCAGTGATGCATCAGATGATGATCCCGTACCAACATCATTTATAGCAACAACAGTGAATGTATAAATTTGACCATTGGTCAATCCAGTTACAGTATGTGAAAGATTGGTTGAACTTGCATTTGAATCTATGCCACCATTACTTGAATAGACAGTATAACCTGTGATTGTACTTCCGCCGTTTGATAACGGTGCTGTAAAATCTATTATTGCCTGACCATTGCCTGCGGTAGCAATAACCCCTGTTGCTTTTCCGGGAACTGTCGCTGGTGTTATGGAATCAGATGAAGTTGAAACAAGTCCGTCACCTGCTATATTTGTTGCTTTTACTGTAAAGGTATAAGGTGTGCCATTGGTAAGACCACTTATAATAATAGGTGAAGTGTTTCCTGTTTGAATAATCCCTTGAGGATCAGAGATGATTGTGTAGTTAGTAATTACTGAGCCTCCATCAGAAACAGGTGCATCAAAACTAACAGTTACTTGCCCATCGCCTCGTAAAACATTTGTAATAGTTGGTTGCCCAGGAACAGTTCTTGGTGTACTTTCGGTTACAGGGCTACTTGAAGACCCTGTGCCGGTAGAGTTAATCGCCGAGACTCTAAAATCATATAGAGAGCCGTTTACAAGATCTGTAATAGTTATAGTTGTTGCAGGAGATACAGCATGACCAAATTGAGTCCAGGTTGAAGTAGAATGGAGTTTGTATTCAATAACATAGTTTGTAATTTCTGCACCGTTATTGTTCGGGGCGGTCCAGGATAACGAAACCTGGGAATCTCCTGGAGTGGCAATAACTCCAATGGGAATTCCCGGTGCTCCGGCGGGTGTTACAGGAGAAGAAACATTGGATACAGGTCCTTGACCAACAATATTTGTGGCGATCATGGTAAATGTGTAGGGTGTACCGTTTGTTAAACCAGTTACAATAATTGGTGAGGTACCACTTGAGAAAATAATTGATTCGGGGTTTGAAGTGACGGTGTAGTTAGTTATTTCGCTTCCACCATTTGTGGCGGAGTTTGTGACAGTTTCTTCAGTGGCTACAGAGTAGAAAGTTGAGGGGTTGTTTTGGTTGTTGTATTCGGTTTTTATCCAGTCAGCGGAACGGGCTATAGGAGAGACAGTGACCTCGTCTAATGCGCCAGAGAATGCTCTTATACCACCAATTTTTGAATCTGCATAATTATAATTTGCACTATTAATGTTCCACGTTCCTGTTACCAGAACTCCGTCAATAAAAAATTGAGTAACGCCGCTTGCTCGTCGCATCTGTACATAATGCCATGTTGTAGTATCGGAAAAAGTATAAGATGAAATCGCCCACGCAGAAAGTTCGTACAAACCTCTCAAACGATTACCATTTAAATCGTTTGCAACAGAAGATCCAATACCAAATCCCACACCGCCAACACCATTCATGAAAATGAATCCATTTTGACTTAAACTGCTTGGCTTCATCCAGCCAGAAAAAGTCCAGTCATTACTAACATTACTTATAGGTGATCCTGGAATCGTGATTGAAGTAGCAGAAAAATTTCCTCCTCCTCCAATCTTACCTGTCGTAGGTGTCCATGTCTGGGCCGTACTATTTTTAGCATTAATCGTAGAATCAAAAACTTGCGGATTTGTTCCACTTTCTTTCAAATGCCAAACCCCGGCATAGCCATTAGACCAAACTGACCGACTTCCATAAGTCGTAGAGGCTAATGGTTCTGTTGCACTTGTGTTTCCATAATACATAAATATCTCCGTATTCACTGAAGTTGAGAGTGTTGGAACCTTCACCCAGGCAACAAGTGTTCCATTTGAATATGATTCTATTTCTCTTGCTAGTTCAGTTGCA
>CAIZLB010000053.1 GCA_903933735.1 uncultured bacterium
CAGAAGATATGTACAGCATCAACACAAACATAATCAATTGGATCAACCTACATTATTCCCATTAACATAACAATACTCAAAACATCACAGTAACAATGCCTACGTAGTTGGCATGTTTAAAAGCCACCAGACCTTAGTCTGGTGGCTCGTTACTTTTTACCGCACCTCAAATCCGGCCCCAATCAAAACTCCCCCAACCTCCCCCATCCATTCCTTAGTCTCATCCTCTGTCAAAGTTTTTTCATAAGACTGAAATACAAATCTATACGCATAAGAAGTTTTTCCATCTTTTTTGAAAATATCAAATCTAAAATAATTTTCTATTACTGGATATTTATTTACCAAATCCTTAATCATATTTTCTATATCACTCTCTGTCTTACCTAGATCATCACCGACAAAGAAAGCTATATCACGACTCATGGCTGGGTATGTAGAACCGGCTTTATATTTCCTATTTTTAATGAGAGCACTCTGTGACATATAATTATCCATAACACCTTGATCTATATTGTCTGAAGACATATCATCTAAATCTATCTCTGCAATAATTACATTATTTATAATTTCAATCTTCACATTATCTTGAGGTAGGTTTAAATCCTTGATTATATTATTTATCATATCTTCTTTGCTTTCTCCCTTAGGCCATTTTACCATCCCTAGTGCAAAAGCTAGATGAGTTTTTTCTATAATATCATTACCTTCCTCTGAAAATACTTTACCAATCTCAAAAACCTTCACCATGTTTTTTGAAACTAGATCAAGGTATTTAAAATTATTTTCTATAGACTTTATGATATTTTTCTTCAAATCACTTCTTAAACTGTCTCTATCAGCTGTTAGAGAATTATCAAGTTTTATTGCCTCGGAATTTATCTTGGAATCGACAAGGGTGTGTAATATCGCCTCATCAAAATCTTTCTCTTTAAAATATTTTCTTATATTATAGATAAGCTTATCTGTATTACTTTTGAGTCCAGAACTTGTTTGCAGACCAGATGCAAAATTCTCATCATAATTCAAAAATTCAAAACTTTTATTTCGTAAAAATTCATCAGCAATATCAACGTCTATATTCATATCTGATCTATGATATGGAGCTATAATTGTATAGTTTTTATCATCTTTCTTTATAACTTCAGCTCCGGTTTTTATCAAGACATTTTCTATAAAATCTTTTAATAGTTCAGGTATCTTATCATTATCCTTGTCTATTATTAGAGATAAATTGTCAATATTGATGTCAATCTTTTTCTTATTATCACCACTCAAAATATTTTCTATACTGTCTGACACTTCTATATCATGAACTATAATATCTTTCTTATCCCAAGTTAAAAGATGAATATAATCTTGCACTGCCAATAAAAATCTTTCTTTATTTAAACCTTGTTCAAAACGTTTTGAAGAATCATTCAGCAGGTTTAAAGCTCTTGCTGTTTTTCTAACTATTGTTTGATTAAAGTTAGCAGACTCTAGATAAACATTTTTTGTATTTGAATCAACTTCAGCTTTTATACCACCCTTTACTCCAGCTATGGCTAATATATCTTTATCATCCCGTATAACCAAAGTTCCAGTTTCAAGCTTTATTTCTTTTCCGCCAAGTATTGTTATAGTCTGCCCTTCTGTAGACAAAGCAACTCTTATCTGTCCATCAACTTTATCAGCATCAAAAACATGTAAGGGTTGTCCGACATCAAACATGATAAGGTTTGTAAGATCAACAAGTAGGGATCTTGGGCTTTGATCTATAGCTGTTAGATTTTTCTTAACCCAATCTGATGATTCTGTATTTTGAATATTTTCTATTTTTGTTAAGGAATACACGGGACAAAGTTTTTTTAATTCTTCAGGAACTAAAACTGTATTCATCACTGTCTTTGTATTTTCTAAATCCTTTTTAGAGATATCGAAACGTATATTTTCATCGATAATAAGCTCAGGGATGATAAGGGATAATTCTAAGGCAACATAACGTAATCCATAAGCATAAGGACCTCGATCTGGTGTAATCTTTATATCATATATATAGTCATCACCCTTTTGTTCAAGTGATTCTATCTCAAAGGCATGCATAGTAAATAACTCTCCGATCTCCTCAGGAGAGGGTAATTTTTCAGGGTTTTTAAAATATGTTTTAAGCCAATTATGTGAGATAAGCATGATAATAGAGTAACAGATGAGGTTTTTAATGTAAATCTAGATGGGCTTGACTTATTTTGTAAAGGTGCTATTGTAATAAAGTCTCAGAATAAATTCGAACCCTAACCGAACTATGAACCGACACCGACTGAACCAATTCCAATCCAGAGTCCAAATCACCACCACCGGCACCGACCACAGCAAGTTCATCACGCTTGATTTTTCGCTTCACAGCGGCGGCGATGACTTCAGTCTCTCGAGCCCGAAGTAACCCAACCCCGGCGATCCCTCCTGACCCAAAAAGGAGGGGTGACCACAACTCGTTTGCAGACCCATCTACCAAGGTGACCAGTTTGCAGACGAATTTTTATTTACATATTTTTTATAAACCCTCTTGCAATTATTTTTTGACAGGTATACGATTATATTCGTAGCACATTTTTTTTAGGCTGATACCCTACCACGGTGTGCACAAACCCCATTATGAACGGAGACTAACACAATACCATCCCATCCAAATAAACAGAACTCAAACATCTAACAGGAAAGGAGGCAGGCCCCTTAGCGAGGAGGCAGTCGAGCACGGAGAGGTTTTCAAACCCCCGTGCTCTTTTTTTTATGCAATATTTACCCTAAAACCATCTTGAAAATCTAACATCTCCTGTCGACATATCTCTTATATCGTCTATCTCATATTTCAACATAACAAGTCTTTCAACACCCATTCCAAAAGCAAAACCATTGTATTTTTTAATATCATCTTTATTCATCTTTTCATTATCTTTAAAAGCATTTTCTAAAACTTCCGGATGTACCAGTCCCCCACCACAAACTTCTAACCATCTATTTTTCCAATATATATCGACTTCAAAACCAGGCTTCACAAAAGGAAAATAACTGGCACGGAATCTAACTTTTATATCATCACCAAAAAACTTTTTATAAACATAAGTTAAAGTATTTTTAAGATCAATCATAGATACACTTTTATCAACATACAAACCTTCAAGCTGATGAAACTCAGCTTCATGAGTTGCATCAGTCGCCTCATTTCTAAAAACTTTACCGGCGGAGATAATCTTTATCGGTGGTAGATTTTCATTCATGCATTTTATCTGAGAATTTGAAGTATGAGTTCTTGGTAACAATCTCTCCATCAAACCTGACTTCTCTTTTCTTTTATATGTAGCCGGTAACCAAAAAGTATCCTGAGAATCACGAGCAGGATGATCTTTCGCCACCCTTAAAGCATCAAAGTTTTTCCACTCAGTATCTATCTCTGGACCATTATAAAAATCAAAACCTAGATTTTTAAAAATATCTATTAATTCATATATAGTTTGTGTTATAGGATGTAAACTCATAGTTTTATCTCTTAGTAGATGATGTTGTAGCTGTAGATGATGCGGCTTTTTCTTTCAAAGCTTTCCATATCTTTATATCTGGTATATATGATTCAATACTAGAAACATCTTGGAATCCTGTATAGGTTTTTTCAGCAATAACCAATGTTGGACTTTGTGTCACTTTAAAAATAGAAGATAGTGTGTCTAGGGCTGGATTATTCGTTTTTCTATCTAGATAATAAACTCTAATCTCTGGATAGTCTGAGATTATCTTATCTAAGATAATAGATTGTTTAGCACAATCAGTACAATCTGTATCATAAAAATACAATATTGATACAGTATTTTTCTTACATCTATCATGAAATTCTTTTGCGAGTAAATAATCTTTTATTTGGAGTAATGAATAATATTTTTTTAAAGAAACAACATCATAGTTTTCATAACCAAGTTGGTTCTCCAATGATTTTATTTTCAAAGCTACATTGTTTAAATCAACATTGAAACCTATATCACTATCTTTTTTATTATCATTATCAACAATATGCTCACAGGAAGTTTTTTGTAGTAAAGAGAATCTAGTTTCAACTGATAATATATCTAGATTAATTCTACTTTCTAGATCACGAAGTGACTGCACCTTCTTGTCACTGAAAACATTGCTTAACCATATAGAGAAGAAAAATATAGCTAAAGTGATTATAAATGTATAAATATATCTTTTTTTATTCATATTATTAGTATACTGATTTTTTAAATTATCGCCAATCTATCGCCATAAGACTTTTTTTCGAACGATACCATTGTATATTGATTTTATAACCCAGATCGGTGCCAATATAGAGAACATCAGTATGAAATAAGGTATATTCCAAAAATTTTTCTTAGAGATCTTTGAGATCTGTCTTCCGAGAAAATAATATAGAACAGCAGTTACATAAAGGAACATACCCATGATCACGTATATCTTAGTATTTATAAAAAAGGTATCAAAAGTAGGCCAATGCATAGGATTAAAACCAACTAAATATATTTTATAGAAAAACTCAATCATCGATAACAAGACTTTATAAAATGAATAGAAGAAAACAAAAAGCATTATAAGATACGTAAAGACAGTCATTGGCAAAGTGAAGACACCAAAGTTTCTGTATTTTTTATTAAAGAGCATTGCTTTATAGTCCAAAAGATTCATAATAAAACCATAACTCCATCGAAGTCTTTGTTTATACAACTTCTTAACAGTGTCCGGTCCTTTAGTCCAAACAATGGCATCATGGGCATGATTCACCTTTAAACCAAACTTTTGCATACGTATTGTAAGTTCAACATCTTCTAGACTGTGAGCGTTTTTATAACCACCTACTATATCAAAAACTTCTCTTCTAAAAACAGAGAAGGCACCGGGAACAACAAAGACAGCATCTGCTAGTCCTAACATCTTTTTAGTAAATGAAAATATCTCATATTCTATTTCTTGAGCTTTTTGAGCCAATGTTTTAGGTTTATCGATCAAAACAGTACCACCTAAAGCCATCAGTTTTTTATCTTTGATAAAATAACAAACAGCATTTTTCAGAGCATCACGATTGATCTTAGTATCAGCATCAAATGAAACAACCAACTCTGTTTTCAAAAAGTTCAGCGCATGATTTAGTGCCGTATGTTTACCACCATTTTCCTTAGTCAAAAGTCTAACTTGAGCATGATCAACAAAAGCTTGTAATCTTTTCCATGTACCGTCTGTAGAGCCATCATCTATTGCAATAATATGCAGTTTATCTTTTGGATAATCTAGATCTAAGACAGACTCTATTGTACTAACAACAGTACCTTCTTCATTCCAACAAGGTATCAAAAAAGTAACTGAAGGATAATCACATTCATCTATATCTTTTGTATTATCATCCTTCAAATCAGAACTATTTTCAAAAAAAATAAGTAAAAAGAAAACCTGAATATATATAGCAATAAACAAGAGAGATGTATATATTATATCAAAGGAATTTATCATATCTTATGTGTGACTATATCATATATTTTGATTTATAACAATTAGATATTCTATTAAATTTTGAATCTTTCCCCTATTATCTTTCCATGATATCTCTATCTTAAGAAGATGATTATTATCTATAAGACTTACATTATATTTTTCTAGATACACGCTGTATAGTGGTTCGAATTCTTTATTTTGATAAATATTTTTAATCTGACTATTCTCCATCTTTTGTGTCAAAATCAAATCATTATTTTTATTAAATAGATTCAGATTTTTATCTTGCACACTGACACTATTTTTATACAGATACTGTTGCAATATATTTAGATTAAAATATATCTGATTCTTTATACGATAGTTATTATTGTTATTTTGTATGATTTTTTGAAGATAGAAAACTGATGAATTTATCATGAGTAATATTATAGAAAATATACTCATATAGATGAGTAATTCTATCAATGTTAAACCTTTATTTTGTATTTTTTTGATTATTTTAACCATAATATATGTGATTGATTATTGATAATATGGGCTGTCAGTAGTGTGTTTTGAAAACAATCATAGGTATTAACCCTAGATGGTAAATCTAAAGTCTTTTTGAGATTCATATCATAAGAGAAAAACTGTAATTCTTTATTTTCTGAATTGGCGAAAATAACAATATATTGATCCATCTTTTGTATAAAATCTATACTGCCTGAGGTTTTATATTTATCAATCAGATTCAATATATCATTCTCAATCTCAATAAAAAATAATTCAAAACTAGATACAGTTCGACCCAGATAGATATGAGGATTTAGAAAATAAACACTTTTTCCATTACCTAAAGATAATGGTGCATCATAATATTTATCAAGATTGAAATCTTTATCATAGATAAATAGTTCTGTATCGGAAGCATTGGCAATATACAGAGAGTTATTGTCTTCATACATACTGTTGACCTGACCACCTATCTCTATCGATATTGCAGGTGAATTCGGGATATTATCTTCATTCAAAGGTAAAACAAATAATTCTCCCCCGCTATTATTTTTTTCACTGCCGATCAATATTTTTTTATTATATAGATATATCTTTTTAGGTAATGAATAAGACTCCGAGAGTTCGGATATTTTTATGTCAGAAATAATAAACATAGAATTATTATCAGGATTTATTTTAAAAGTCTTGACATGACTATTGACACTAGTGTTTAACACATAGAAAGTATTGTCTATGAGTAATGAGTCGTTTATACCAGGACCAACATCTAGTGACGATATAAGATTAAGAGAATTAAAATCAAAGATAAAAATATCAGCCTCACTTGTTGATGCGGAGTTAGTTGTTAATATCAATCTATCTTTATGAAAAATATTCATACTAGTTATAGGTGTACCTGTAGATATATATGTACTCATATCTAAATCTTTAATTATAGACAATCTTTCAAGTTGTTCATCTTCAAGATAGCAATACTTATTTGAATAATTATATCCCGTTTGTATATATGGCTTATTGTCTATATTTACAGCCCTTAGATTTATAGTTGAAACAAAATAAAATATAAACGAAAACATGATAGCCAATATAGCTATAGATATTATTATTTCTACCAAACTAAATCCTTCATTATTTTTCATGTATTTATTGTAAAGATTGTGTTAATTGATACATCGGTAATATGATAGAGATACATATAATCAAAACCATAATCCCAACAAAGATAATAAGTAGAGGCTCTATCATTCTCTGAAATTTATCGAAGGCATTGAACAGATTTTCTTTTATATTTACATGACAAATCTCAAAGACTTCAGATAATTTTCCTGTTTTTTCACCAGAATCTATTATGGATTCCCAATCTTTTATTTTGCTATATAGTTTTTTATCCAATAATCTCAAGGAGTTTGCACAAGGATTACCTTTATCGACTGATGTATGTATCTTTTCAAATTGACCTTTTAAGCCTTTATCATTTATCGATTCAAAAGCAAAGTGAAGAGCTTGGGATATGTTTATACCTGAATCTATAGACATATACACGACCTTTAGCCATTTTTCTATATGCCAATAAAAATATATATCTTTTATATAAATAATCTTTGATAACAAAAAGTTTTTTATATAGTCAATACTTTTTGAGACGAGGCTATTATTTTTAAAATATATA
>CAIZLB010000054.1 GCA_903933735.1 uncultured bacterium
CAGAAGATATGTACAGCATCAACACAAACATAATCAATTGGATCAACCTACATTATTCCCATTAACATAACAATACTCAAAACATCACAGTAACAATGCCTACGTAGTTGGCATGTTTAAAAGCCACCAGACCTTAGTCTGATGGCTCGTTACTTAAAATTTTACACCTTGACATGTTTGATATTTGATGTAAAGTGTGAGGTGTAACACCTTAACTCAACCACAAGAAATCATGAATCCAACAATTCCGTATACTCAGATTAGTGATGAACGTATCATAGGGCTTAGACTATTGGCCAAAAGGGCGGCCGCTTTCGTCCATATCCTCCGCCGTGTGCCTGTTGAACAATATATAGGCTGGAAAAATATGATTGATTCCACTACTGGTACTCGACAAAGTTCTTTTATTAGAAAGGTAGCCGATCACTTTCCCCCAACTTCAGATTATAAAGAGGAAGTTGACATCGTACTCTTTAGTTATTTGGAAAGAGGTAGATTCGATAAGTGGAGTGATATGATTTCATGGGGTAGCGAAGCTAAACTACAGGCTTGTAATCCGCGTGAAGTTTTTGCAATCGGTCCATACGATCGTAATCTCGATCTTACAATAGATCAAGAAGGAGTTGGTATATATTTCCCGATCGAACATTTGCTCTACGGTTGCGGTCGAGCATGTGTCCTTTGGTATCACCGTTCACACTCTGGTGAGGTTATGGATCGTACAGTCGCTCTATGTAATAGGAATGTTCCAGGCAATAGTTATGTCTGGTTCGCTTTTCGTGAACCCCTTCTATCGGTCCAGTAATCCGTTTCTCCACCTCCGCATGTCGGCCACTTGGCCCGCATGCGGAGTTTTTTTATAAAACTTGCAAAATATTTGATATTTATAACATTTCGTGTTATGCTGATTTAACCACCCAAAGCAGGGTAGGTAAGGAATTTAAATCAACCAACAAAAAAAAGAGCAACCAAAAAAAGCACGAACATGCAAACTTTTACAGCACAGGTGTTAGATAGGGGAAAAGATGTGGTAATCAATAGGGGGTGGCGTTTTTCACATTCCCATCGATCTGGTCGTAACGAATTCAATATTCATGATATGGAGGGTCGCACCAGATTTTTCGGCATTCAGTCACTACAACTCATAGGTGATGGGGTGATTGAGAATGGTTTCTATAGAAGGCAGATGGCAGCATTGGCTCGAGATGAATACCCTGAAACTAATAGGCATTCAGTCCTTGTAGCCTTAGTTGCTGATGGATATCTCGATATCCCACAAGAATATTTTCTAAAACGTATGATTAAAACTTCACCCATACTTCGAAATGGAAACCTAGCTATGGTGGTGGTTCATCTCAGAAAGAATGAACACATGTCTTTCTGTGTTAGAAATGGGAATCAAATGGTTAACAATCTAACGTTGATGTATAATCCTCGTCATGATTTGATCGAGCTCTATGATCGTTCCAAGGAACTCGTGATGCACGATTCTCAAGGATTCAAATCACGTAACCCTCTCACTCGAATCTGGGGACATGTTAGGTCTCTAGTTTCTTTTGTTGACCCCCGTACGGTCAGGTAACCCAGTTTCTTTTTTTTACACATTCACTAGCGCTAGGACACTTTGATGTCCAGCGCTTTTTCATTTGCTCAAAATATGCTAAAAATAAGTGATATGAATAATGAATACATACCAGTTATAGGACTTGAAATACATACTGAGTTAAAAACCAAGACTAAGATGTTTTGCTCATGTTTAAATAATCCCCTAGAAAGAAACCCAAACATCCATATATGCCCAATATGTATGGCCCATCCTGGAACCTTACCCACTTTAAATAAAGAGGCTATCAAAGAAGTTTTGAAAGTTGGACTAGCCTTAGGAGCTGATATTGCTGATTTTACAGAATGGGATAGAAAAAACTATTTTTACCCAGATATACCAAAAGGTTATCAGATCAGTCAATACGCCTATCCCTTGATACAAAAAGGAAAACTTAAAGTTAAAGACGCAAAAGGCGATGATGTCTTTGTTGGTATTACACGTATACATCTAGAAGAAGATACAGCTAGATCAAGTCATGACAAAGGAGATTATTCCCTTGTTGATTATAATAGAGCAGGTGTTCCTCTGATGGAGCTTGTCACCGATCCGGTTATATATGATTCAACTATGGCTGGGAATTTTGGTAGGGAATTACAATTACTCTTTAGAACTTTAGGAGTATCTGATGCTAATATGGAACTTGGACAGCTTAGAGTTGAGGTTAATATTTCCATACATAAGGCAGGCGAACCATGGGGAACAAAAGTTGAGATTAAAAACCTTAACTCTTTCCGTGTTGCCGAAAAATCAATAGAGTATGAGATCAAAAGACAAAAAGAATTATTAGAAAATGGAGAAAAAGTGGTCCAGGAAACTCGTGGTTATGATGATGCTACAGGTAAAACATTTTCACAAAGAATAAAAGAGAATGCAAATGATTATCGATATTTTCCAGATCCTGATTTACCAAAACTCTATCTGTCGCAGATAGAAGATTTTAACTTAAATAATCTTAAAAAATCTCTACCTATATTACCTTGGGAAAAGAGGGAAAAGTACACAGCTTTAGGATTAAAATCCGAAGATGTGGAGATGTTTGTCTCGGATAGTTTTTATGGAAAATATTTTGAAAATATCCTAGAACTTATCAAGGATGAAAAAACTGTCAAGTTGGCTGTCAACTACATCACATCGGACATAGCAGGATTGGTTATAAAAGACACTCAAACACAAAAAGACATTATAAAGGACATGTCCTTAAATGATTATTTGGATATAAAACAGTTTGTAGAAATTATTAATCTGATAAATATAGGTGAGTTATCATCTCGTGGAGCTAAAGATATGATAGTTATTCTCTGGAGGGCTGATGCTGATTTAAAAAATAAAAATGTAAAACAGATCGCAGAGGAAAAAGGTTTGATTATAAAGAATGATCCAGAGTTTTTAAATAATATTATAAACAAAGTAATAGAAAATAATCCTACTCAAGTTGCTGAATATAAAAATGGAAAAGAATCCTTGCTTATGTATCTTGTTGGACAGGTTATGAAAGAGGGAAAAGGGGCTGTAAATCCCGCTACTGCATCTGAGGGATTGAAAGACTTTTTGAGTAAATAATAGATTGTATTTTATCTAAAAAAAATGATAAAATATAATCATATTATGCTGAAATCAAATCTAAAAAACCTCACAACTTTTTTCAGTATACTCATACTTTCAATAACATTTCTCTCATCAACAACAACCCACGCCGACGTACTCCTACCTGGTAACATAAACACCTGTGGAGAGATAGCAATAGGTGGTACATACACATTAACAAGTGACATAAGTGGTAACGGTACATCAACATGTTTAACAATATCATCAGACAATGTCACTATAGTAG
>CAIZLB010000055.1 GCA_903933735.1 uncultured bacterium
CGGCTCGACCCGCTTCTTCCGCATCGCCAAATAGGATCCACATGAGAACCCTTATGCTTCAGATGTTATATTTGTCAACTATATATGGCTTTCTAAAGGTAAAAAAATAAACATATTGAATTGCAAATACATACACAGAGTAAACCCTGATAGTACCTGGAAAATACAAAACGTACAGTCAGCAGTCAAATTTGAAAATATAAAAAATGCCATACTGACACTTGAAACAGACCCTAAAAAGATAATATAAACCTGAACCATATCAACATTCTCACATACACACCAACAATCCTCATTCTCAGGTTATTTTTACGAGTAACCTGACTTTCATGCACTCTATACAATATCAATTCTTCAGGAATATTATGACCATTACCATATTTTAATACCCTGGACCACAATTCATAATCTTCATTATGTTTATACTTTTTATATTTACCAGATTTATTCAAAATATCTTTACGAATAATAACAGATGGGTGTATAAAAGGATTATGTAATAACAAATATTTCTTTATACCGACATCATCTATTGGAGGATATTTTAATTCACCTGTCACTTCCCCGTTAGTATTTATAGTCTTTGCCCAAGAGCCACATACAACAACATCTTTATTGTTCTCCATATATCCCAATAACCTTTCAAATCTTTCAGGCAGAGAAATATCATCCCCGTCAACGCGTACAATATATTCACTCACGGCCATATCCAGACCCGTGTTCAAAGCATTAACTATGCCACCGTGGTTAACTGTTATAAACCTGATTCTTGTATCGTCAAAATCTTTGATAATATTCAAAGTATTATCTGTAGACCCATCATCCACAATGATGAATTCAAAGTCTTTATATGTTTGTCCCAATACACTATCTATAGTGTCTTTTATATACTTTTCACCATTATAAACAGGCATGATAGCTGATATTTTTAACATATTTAGATTGTAGCAGATATGTTATAATAGATAAATGAGAATAGTTATATGGGGATTAAAAAAAACATATCATACACATAGACATATACATCAAGCATTTTACAAAAATGCTGTCAGATTAGGCTATGAGACATTATGGGTCGAAGATGATAAAAAAAATCAGAAACATATACTTCCGGGAGACTTGATAATATTTTCTGAAGTATATGGAAAAATGGTACCCGAAAAATTCAAATCAGAAGATTACAATCTGCCAATACGTGATGATGTAAAATATTGTTTACATAATTGTAAGGAAGTATTAAAAGAACAGATAAATATCAATAACTATATAAATCTAGCTGTGTATCAAAATAAAGCTGAGGGTGCTGATATAAAAATAGACACGGCAAGATACTTCGACGCAAAGACAAGAACCCTTTATCAACCTTGGGGAACTGATTTACTCTATACAGAATTCAAAAAACCCGTTTACAACAAAAATAGATTTATGTTTTGGATTGGTAGTATATGGAACAATGATCAAAATCAAGGAAACATAAAGCAAATAAATATTTTAAAAGATGTTTTAATAAAACATAAACTTCGATTTGTACAACTTAGATTTATACCTGATTTTTTAAATACTTTTTTTATAAGAAGATCGAGAACTGCTCCAGCTATAGCCGGACAATACCAAGTCGATATAAACTATTTACCATGTCGAATGTTTAAAAACATATCTTATGGACAACTTGGTATCACTAACGTCAAGAAATTTTCTGACATCTTGGGGCCTGACTATATTATAGAAAATGATAATTCAATAGAAACCATCATAGACAAGGTCTTAAAACTATCTCCTGAAGAATACAAAAAAACAGTCAAAGAACAGCAAGAAAAAATCAAAAATTATACTTATAAAGAATCAATAGAAAATATAATAAAATGCCTACAACTATAACCCTAAACGGAGGCCTGGGCAATCAGATGTTTCAATACGCCCATGGTCGCAAACTCGAGCTCATAGACAAAAAAGATGTCATCTTTGACATATCTTTTTTTGAAAATTCACGTTCCAAAATAGATACTCCCCGCCCTTTCATTCTCCACCGATTCAATATAAACCCTAATGCAAAATTCGTTACAACAAAACAAAACCCTCTCATCAAACTCATCAAAAAGATAATCTCAAAGATAACAGGCAATTATCACCTTTATCAATCTGAAAAATATTTCGCACCCATAAAAGAAACACTCTTAAAAGAATTTACTTTAAAAAACCCACCAAGTCAAAAAGCAGAAGAATTTATAAATATCATAAAAAACACTCCGAACTCAACATCTATCCATATAAGACGAGGAGACTATGCCTATGATAAAAAAACAAATATTCATCATGGTTTATGCGATCTTGAGTATTATTACAAATCAATAGAATACATAAAATCTAAAGTTGAAAATCCCCTATTTTTTGTTTTTTCAGATGATATAGACTGGGCCAGGGACAATCTAAAGATAGATAACACGGTCTTCGTCTCAAATCCAGATATCAAAGAATATGAAGAGATAATAATCATGAGCCACTGTTCACACAATATCATAGCTAACTCAACTTTTTCATGGTGGGCAGCCTATATTAATCAAAATAATAACAAGATAGTTATCGCTCCAAAACAATGGACCGTCAAAAACTCCTCTGATAAAATAGACATATTGCCTAAATCATGGAAACAGATATGACATTAGAACCATCAGAAACAAAAACTCATAGAATTGGATCTATAAATACCTTACGCTTCATCGCCGCCATGTTTGTATTATTTTACCATATCACTTTCGTCTTTTATTATGCAAAAACAACACATATTGATATGCCATTTTTTAGAGGCTTATTTCAATACGGATATCTAGGGGTTGAGTTATTCTTTATAATCTCAGGTTTCGTTATCTCAATGTCAGCCGAGAATAGAAACGCTTATGGTTTCTTTAAATCACGTTTAGGTCGCCTATATCCTATATTTTGGGTATCTGTGATTATCACAAGTCTATTCATACTCTTTGGGGGTAATATAATAAACGCAAATATAACCTGGACCAGATTTATAGCAAATATGACCATGATACCTCAGATAATGAGTCAAACATATATAGACCCTTCTTATTGGACATTAGTTGTCGAGATTAAATTTTACTTCTTTATATTATTGCTGTTATTATTTAAACAATTTAAGAGAATAGAGTCATTATCTATAGGGGTCTCAATATTAATCACAATAGGAATATTCTTTTTCGATTTACCTATGATGTGGCCTTCATACTTTTTAGCGGGAATTATATTTTATAAAATATACAAACATGGTTTAAACAATTGGCGAATATTTGGTTTATGTAATACTTTTTTTATATCAATATATTTTGCTTTGGCTAGAATTCCAAATCATGAAGCCAACTTTATCGGTACTGATTTTAAACCAACAGTGATAGTGTTATATGTATTATTATTTTACATTATATTCCTTATGATATCTTTAGATAAATTCAAGATTCATAACAATAAATATATAAACATATTAGGTATAATAACCTTTCCTCTATATCTATTACATCAACAAATATCTAGAATATTATTTACCTATTCAAATATAAACAGCATCCCATTATATACATCAATCACATTTACCATATTATTTATATTAATAATATCATTCTTTATACATAGAATATTTGAGAAACACGGTAAAATAATGATTGACAAGGTCTTAGACAAGGTTACCCCTCGCTTTATAAAAGACCTGTAATATTATATAAAATATGATATAAACATATAACATGACATTAGAAAATACCCCACAATCAAATTCTATGCCCAAGATAGGCTCCATAAACACTTTACGCTTTATTGCTGCTATATTTGTTATGTTTTATCATTTTACCTTTATGTTTTATCATAGGGATTTGACCTATATAAATATACCTATACTCCGTGACTTATTTCAATACGGATATCTTGGAGTTGATCTATTCTTTATAATCTCAGGTTTCGTTATCTCAATGTCAGCAGAAAGTCGTAATGCATACGGTTTCTTCAAATCACGTATAGGCCGTCTATATCCAATATTTTGGATATCACTTATACTGACTAGCTTATTTTTATTCTTTGCTGGAGAAATCATAAACTATCAAATGACATGGTCTATATTTTGGACCAATGCAACCATGATACCTGCAGTTTTATTTGGTAAAGATACTGCTATATTAATAGACGGATCTTATTGGACCCTAGCTTTAGAGATGAAATTTTATTTCATAATATTTGTATTATTAATATTTCGTCAATTCAAAAAAATTGAATGGTTAACAATACCATTATCCTTTATCATGTTGATATCAGCGGTATTTTATAATATAAAATTTGATTCTGATCTTATTTGGATACCTAACTTTTTAGCTGGTATTATATTTTATAAAATATACAAACATGGTTTAAACAATTGGCGAATATTTGGTTTATGTAATACCTTTATTGCTTCTATAATATTTGCGACCAATAGAATACCTGATCTCGTGGCTGGTTATAAGACAATGTTCAGTCCATCGACTATCACCTTGTATATACTTTTATTTTATATAATATTTATACTTATATCATTAAATAAGTTCAGAATACCAAACAATAAATACATAAACATTCTCGGCATACTAACTTATCCTATATATCTATTACATCAACAAATAGCTAAGATATTATTCACTTATGCCGGAATAAAAAATATACCTCTGTATATATCCTTTATTTCCGTAACAATATTTATAATACTGCTATCATTTTTGATTCATAAAATATTTGAGCGTCGTGGTAAAATAGCTGTTGACAAAATACTTGACAGAATTACTCCGAGATTCCTAAAATATCTTTAAGAGTTTGTTCATCTACACCTACTTTTTTTTCTTCGACCACTTTTTTAACCTCAGGCTCTATATCTTTAAATGCACTTTTAAATGGATTGTGTACAGGCATAGATATCTCTCTTTCTCTTCGAGGTTCAGATCTAGGTTCAGATCTTCTCATCTCCTGTCTCATATCTTGTCTAGGTCTACTGTTAAAATTATCTCTCATGGGTGTTGATGTTGGCATAGGGTCTCTTCTCACTTCCTTTACTTCTCTCACTTCTTTTTTAACCTCAGCAGATGTATTAGCTTCACCTTTATTACCTATAGTCCATTTCAATATATGATCTTCAACTTCTTTTCTTGGGTGTGAGTATAGTGCACGAGATGATTCGATAATCTCCTTCACAAAATCATTATCTGGTTTTGGATAAGGACCCATACTTGAGGCCGAAAAAGCAGATGAGGTAACGCCATCTATCATAAGCTTGAGATACATTTGAAAACGACCTATGTTAGTAAAATCTTCTGGTAAAAATGTTGGTTTAAATTCTTTTTCAAAAGACTCAGCATCATCGGCTCCTATACGAAAAGCTATCATGGTGCCAACGTTACCGAATATAGCATCGTGTACTATCTCAGTCATTTGTTTTACATATTGATGGGCCACTATAAGACCTAGTTTGTATTTACGAGCTTGAGATAATATCTGCGCAAAAGAATCATTAATAAAATTCTGAAACTCATCCACATATAAGTAGAAATTCGGAACATCTTTCATGTCACGTTCTGATATATCAGCTCGACTCATGGCGGCGAGATATATCTTGGTTACAAAAAGTGATCCAAGTAAGTTCACAGCATCTTCGCCAATACGACCTATAGACAAGTTAAAGATAATTATCTTTTTCTCATCCATAGCTTTTCTAAAATCAAAAGATGATCTTTTTTGACCTATGATATTTCTTATCAACGCATTGGATATGAACTGTCCAACCTTGTTTTGTATAGCAGGTACAGCTTCAGCAATCATTCTATCACCCATAGCCGGAAATTCTGTTTCCCAATAAGCCCTAACAGTAGGTTCTTGAATCTTAGTTATAGCCTCTTTTCTAAAATTTTTATCTGAAAGCATTCTGTTTACATCCAAAAGTGTGGCGTCAGGAATCTCAAGCAGGGCGAGCAGTGTATAGTTCAATATATATTCCATACGAGCTGACCATTGATCTTTCCATATCTTTTTAAAAGTCGACATAAGACCTGATACAATAAACTGCGATCTTATACTCATAGACGATTCATCACCTGGTGCAGTATCTTCTAGAACGTTCAAGGCAATAGGATGCTCGAGATCAAAAGGTGCAAAATAAATAACATCTTTTATACGATGTTCAGGAACGAACTCTAAAAGCATCTCGGCTGTTTTACCATGAGGATCAAGGAAAGCCATACCTTCGCCGTTTTGTATATCTTGTATGGCCATATTTTCAAGTAGAGTGGATTTACCCATACCTGTCTTACCTATAGTATACATATGACGAAGTCTGTCTTCTTGCCTAATACCAAACTTGACCTGTTTACCTCTAGCATCTGTTATACCAAAGTAGGTTATATCGTTTTGTCTTTTGTCTTCTTGCATATATATTATTATAACATATAATGTAAATATGCTAAAAAAATCAATGTTAATAGGTATATTTTCAGCCTTAATATTATCAAGTACAGGTGTAAGTGCGCAAACCCCAGATACTCTGTACAATCAAGAATTTTTAAATTCTTTAGCAAACTATAATTTTACCAATTCTACTATACCCGAAACAACAGTAGTGGCGAGTACCACAAAATCATCTGAAGATATAATATATACTAAACCAATTGTCACCAATGTTAATTCAAATATAAAACCAAAATTAATAACAGAACAAAATGTCTATCTAGATGATATATTAGGTGTTAACATAACAAGTAAATACAATCCAACAACTCCTATAGAAATATTTATTTTAACATATAAAGATAGTCTAACAAAAAAGATATCTATAAAGACTGTATATAATGAGACTGTGAATGTTCTAAAAACTTATAAACTAATGGTTAATCAAGATTTACTTGATGATATAGGCAATGTTGATTATTTTAAAATTGGTTTCTGTGTTAACGGATGTAAGTTAATACCGATGAAAATGATAATAGCTAATTAAGGTGTGTAGACAACATATTTTTTCATAAAGTTTATCAACTTTACCACATCAGCGTCTTTGGTCTCACTCTTTAATATAATGATAACTACTTTTCTCATACCACCTTTAGCTGTAGGTATTTCAAATATAGAGGCAGATGTTTGACGTGATTGATATATGTATCCATTCTTACCACCGATATATCCAGAAAGTGGGAGTTGTGGATTTCTATTTAACCAAGTATGCCCTTTTATAGAAAACTGTTTTACTCTCGTTGTATCAAATATAGTAGGGTCATTATCCCAAATATAACGAACTAATCTTAACAAATCTTTTGGGGAAGATGTATTTTTAGGATCTAGACCACTTGGATCATTGTAATAAGTGTCAACCATTCCAAGTTCCACTGCTTTTCTATTCATCTCATCCATAAAGGCTTGATGTCCGAAGTGATCAGCAAAAACTTCAGCCGCATCATTACTTGATTCCATAAGAAGTGGAAAAACTAGATCTGCTAATCTTATCTTTTCACCTAAAAACAAGCCACCTTGTGTTCCATAAGCGTTTGTAGCATCTTTTGATACAATGGCTATGTCTTGCATATTGAGCTTCTCTGTGACCACTACAGAGGTCATAAGCTTGGTCACAGAAGCTATTGGGTGTACGGTTTCAGAGTTTTTCTCAAGAATAATCTCGCCCGTATCTAGATCGGCCAGAAGATATGCTTTTGAGTTCAATACAGGTAAAACAGCTTTTGATACAAGTTCATATTTATCAACCAAAGATTCGTCACCATTATCACTTCCTCCCGGATTCATCTCATCAGAACTTCCTCTTTCCCCTATAACCAAAGTTTTATCGCTGTATTTGTTTATATTATCAGTTAAGAATTGATTGCCCAGACTTTCATCATATCCTATGCGAGAAACCCCTGGTATATTAACATTAAAATATTTTGAAATATCTTCTTCTACGGCGGCCACGGTAGTTGTAGCAGGTGTTGATGTCGCCACTTCATCTGTTGTCGTTGCAAATATATCTCTATTCAGATCAGCTCTAACATAAAAATTTTTTAATTGATCATTGACTTGATCTTGATCTGTTTTTACAATATTGATTATCTGATCTTCTTTATTATTTTTATCAAAAACAAGAAGCACACCTTGTGTTAAGAAAGATATCAATGATATACCTATTACGATTATAGCTATAGCTGATATTCCGTATTTTAAGAAATTAACCTTTGGTTTTTCTTCTTCTGTATATACCGGATTAGGATTTGATTTTATATAAGAATTAGACTTATCTAAACTCAATTTTAGATTTTCTAAATAATTATGATAATCTGATTTATAAGGATTATTCTCCATTGTATATAATGTATTATAATATATCTTTTACAGTAACTACTAGCATCAATATTAATAATAATATAAAACCAATACTATTCAAAATGTTAACAAATTTTATCGGTAATTTTCTTCGAATGATACCTTCGATAACTGCAATAACAATACGTCCACCATCGAGTGCTGGGAATGGCAATATGTTCATAGCCGCAAGTGATATCGATATAAGTATTGTTATGAATAAAAATGAAATAAATCCTTCCTCCGATGAATCACCTACAACTTTAGCTATACCTACAGGTCCCGATACTTCATCCCATGATCCTTTACCAACAAATAGTTTATGAAAGAAATCAATAACACCTGTAAATATCTGTGTGGTTAGATTATAAGTTCCTTGCGCACCATAGTAAATACTAGCAAAAACTCCCATACGAACCTTAGCTGTTTCAGCCAAACCTATACCTATAGTATTATTTTCAGTTTTTTGAATCTCCTTATTTGATGTCGCGCCGTGATCAGATAAAACTATTGTAAATGTTTTTGGAGCATTCTTGATACCATCTTGAACTTGCTTTATGTCTTTTATTGATACATTGTCTACAGAAACAACAAAGTTCCCAGGTTTAATACCAGCTTTTTCAGCGGGACTATCTTTCAAAACTTGATGTATGAGAACTTGTTTTTCACCTTGTATGTATTTACTATCAAGTCCGTCTATAGATATCTTTGATGTTCCAATAAAAAGAGATAAAGACATCAAAAACCAAGCAAAAAGTAAGTTGAATATAACACCAGCTGATAATATCAAAACCTGTTTCCACCATGAGATATTTTGAAAATTTCTTTTATCCCCCTTATCATCACTGTCGTCTGGATTTTCACCATGAATCTTAACATACCCACCAAGTGGTAATACATTTAAGGCATAAACAGTTTCTCCTTTTTTGAAAGAGAATATTCTTGGAGGAAACCCTAAAGCAAATTCATCTACTCGAACTTTGAACAGTTTACAGAACAAAAAATGTCCTAATTCATGAACAAAAACTAATACTGAGAGGACTATCAAAAATAATATTATAGTTGTTATCATTAATTTAGTATTTCTTTTTCTTTTTTAGCAAATAATATGTCGAGATTATTCATGGCGATCTCGATGTTTTTATCAAATTCTTTTTTAGATCTTGTTACTTCATCTTCACTCATGTCACCTGACTTTTTTTGATTATTCATATCGTCGTTTATAGCATTTCTTTCTTGTCTTAAAGATACTTTAGCTTCTTCAAGTTTTTCTTTAGCTTGTTTAACTAAAAGTATTCTTCTTTCACCTGTTAAGTCAGGAAAAATAATACGAAGTCCTTTTTCATCTACTGAAGTTGAAACTCCGAGATTGGCGACCATAACAGCTTTTTCTATGGCACGGATCAATGATGAGTCCCAAGGAGACACGCGAATACACTTGGCATCTTCTATACCTATAGAGGCTACGTTTGAAAGTGGAACCATGTCACCGTAAGATTCTACTTTAACTTGGTCCAGAAAAGCGGTTGAGGCTCTTCCTGTGCGTATGTTTTGATATTCATTGTGTAACCAAGTCTCTATTGATTTGGCTTTATTTAAAAAATGTGAAAAATTGTATTGCATATGAGGTCTATTATAGCATGGATGCTCTAGATTTCCGAGTATGTTTTACTATAATATTTCGGATGCGAATTCTTCAATATCAAGTCCTAAAGATCCGACAGTTTCAAAAATAAAATCTGGATAATATAGGAGATAAGTTAATAAAGATGATGAATGTTGTACAAAAACACCTCTTCGCTTATGTACAGATAGTTTATAGACTACAGGTTGGGTAGGAAAAGATATCTTAGATATATTTCTAGCCACATCTTTTACCTCTTCTTTCTCTTGAACAGAAAGATTAGCAACATCAAACATATCTATACCGTTTATGTTTTTTTCTACAAGAGGTAAACTCATATAAAATTCTTCTTCTTTAAAATCAGGTATGACAGCGATATAAACATGTTGTCCATCTATATATTCTCTAAAAGTTAATTCATCATGATGATGTCTTAGTTTATCTATATTTTCTGAAAATTCTTTTGCATTATATGAGAGATTTATCTTCTTATGATTCCTATATTTTGAGTGATTTGTTTCTAGTGTATGAATGGGTAAAAATAAATGTCTCATGTATTTGGAGACTATCTCACCTGTAGTGACCACGTTTTCATTATATTCTTTTATATTTATATGCATCTGTTTAGGAAAACGTATTTTAAAATCTTCAGTGTTATTGATCTTTACAAGTTCAGCTAGCTTTTCTGCATGATGGAAAATCTCATCTTCGGCTTTATATAGAAAAGTTTTTTTATTAGCAAAGTGTTTTAAGTTTTGTTTTATACTGTCAATAGTCTTGTCAATGTTATGTACAAAAACAAAAACTCTATCATAATTTTTGAGTTTAAATTCCGGAATCATTTTTCTACCATTTATCAACCATTCATCATCTATAGTTACAGAACATATATCTATGTCTATATCTTTATATATCTTGATAAGAGTTTGCTCTAGAGATAAGATATCACTTTGTGTATTAACTCTTACATTTTCATCTTCTATAAGTGCTGGTTTAATAAATAAAAACTTTTGCATGGAGTTATTATATAATAAAAAAAGAATCCCAGCCACGCGATGTAGCCAGGATTGTAATCTAAATTCAAAAAAATAAAATCAATGAAATGACCACAGGAGACTACCACAGTAATTGAGAGCTCTTTTTATATCCAAATATCCAGGGTAAGGATTTTCGATGAGCCTACGAGGGTCTGGTATAGAATGAAACCATTTGTCATAATCGACGATAGTCTCGATCTCCGACAGCATTGATGTCGTTAACCTTCTCAGATCATCGTTGACATCTGCCTCACGAAGCATGGTCACTATAGAAGCTGAGAGTTCTGGACCATTATTCTCTTCCTCCCAAAGATTGAAGACTTCCAGCTTCAACTCCAACTGATCTTCGATAAGAGGTATATAATACATCAAAATACGATGAACCCTTCTCCTTATGCGAGCTCTTTTGGTATAAAGCTTGAGATGTAATCTAGGATAAACAAGATGAAGTATCATCATGAAGATTCGCCATTTGCGAAAATCCCTTAAATATAAATAAACACGATCATCTACATCTTTTTTATGGGCAGTTTTTGATTCTTCCCATGTTTTATCAATTCCTTCTTTAAACGACTCAGTGCTGCTGTGTTTTGTATCCATAATAATGTTCGGTTGACTCATAAAGTATGCCATATTGTGGGTGGAAGTCAATGTATTAAAAAACCTCCTTCAAAGAGTAGATCCTTTAAACAATACTGGAGGGGCGGCTGTTCCCTCATCTGCAACTTTCCCTTAAAGGGACTGCAATCCAGCTAGACCTTTCTGGCGTCAGTATTTATAAATATAATATACATATACATTATTTTGTCAAATTGTATTATTTTAACTCATATTTGGTGAATATTTTATGATATTGACCTTTATGTATAGATATAGTATAATATATTAGTCTTGGTAAAAGTATCCAGACGAGAACCTAAAACAATAAATTACAATGAGAACAAATAGTGACAGAAACCTAATCAGCCTAGCCCTCTCTTTCTTGACAATACCCTTGACAGTGCTACTGATGATGGCGTATTCCGGAGATAAAACATCACCGATCAACCCTGAATCACCTGCCCCGTCCAAACCAAAACGTGAGTTACGGTTCGTGGTGGAGAGGGTATTCGCAGGAACACCCTCTAGCTATTCCTTGATGTACAAGGATGGCGAAAAAGTACTCATAGAGAGCCTAACAACAATCGTCGAGAAGAAGACAGGCATCAAGTGCGACTGGGTCGGTTTCAACGTAACTTTTGAAGAAGTTGCGGAGGACAAGCCGATGGAGGTCGTCATGACCACCAACGACGGCGACCCTGGAGGCTGGGGTAAGTGGATATGGGATGTGAAAATCCTCATCCACAACCCCAAGGACGTAGGTGCTGGAACATGGCAATACAAGAAGGAGACAGGGTCCCGCAGCCACAAAACTGTCACCGGTAAATCCGAAGTAATACAGTGACGAACAAATCCTCCAGATCAAGAGTGATAAACTGATCATTGCGCCGATACCCTCAAAAGTTCGGCGCTTTTCTATTTAAACATTTTCTTCCTCAACTTTCCCCTAAAATATCCTATAGCAAATCTATGAGCCTCTGCATTTATTTTTATAATATCCTCTTCTTTTATATTTTTATCTTTCAATATCTCTTTATTCAATACCTCTCTCGCTTTATGTTTATCATCTTTCACAATAGAAACAGAATCTTTAAAAAATCTCTGTGCAACACCAAGCTGGACCTTATTACCATCGGTCACTATAAGATCAGGACTTCCCCATTCATCATGTTTGAATCTCCTCTCAAGAACCTCAAACAAAGCTCTTGCATCATCCGCCTTATCTTGATTCTTTATAATAAATTTTTTGTATTGATCTTTTTTAAATTCACCATTTTCCATCACCACCATAACACCTATCATACTTTGGCCTGATATATGAGCAATATCATAAGCCTCTATTCTCATATTATTATTTTGACCATTTTCCCTATTGATCAAAGAGATGTCATTAATATGATTCAAGGCGTATATCTTGTTCCTGATCTTTCCTGCTTCTTCAAATTTTTTAGCTTTAGACAAAATATTCATTTCTTTTTCTAATATCTTCAAAACTTTTTCTGTATTACCTGATAAAAATATCTTTATCTTATCTATCTGTTTTTTATAATCTTTAACAGAGATCTTATCAACACAAGTCCCAGGACATAAGCCTATACCATAATTAAAACATGGTTTATTTTTACCTATGATACATTTTTCATCTCTATACGGAAAAAGTTTACGTACTATTTTCAAAGCATTTCTAAGTTGTATTGTAGATAAAAATGGTCCAAAAATATTGTCATCTTGAAAATTTTCAATACTTTTACCACGTACTATTTTAACAATAGGAAATTCATCATCTGTTATCTGTATATACGAATAGCTTTTATCATCTTTTTCTTTGGTGTTATAGTATGGATGATTTTTCTTTATCAACTCTGTTTCCAAAAGTAATGCCTCAAGTACAGATCTAGTTTTTTGAAATCTTATATTATCAGCCTGTGCAACCATGTCTACCAAAAGCATGCCACGAGTTTTTATGAGATCTTGGGAAAAATAACTTTTAACTCTTTCCTTTAGAGATGTGGCTTTACCAATATACAATATATCCTTTCCTTTTTGAAAGAAGTAGACACCGGGACTATCATCAATTTTTATTTTTTTAAATTGATCTATTGTCATTTTAAATCTTTTTATCTAATAAATCACATTGATAAGTAGAACAGCCCTGTAAGAATTCCCTAAGATAGTAAGCGGCACCTTTGGTATTTGTGGACGGACCTTTTTCTAACATATACACTATGGCATATTTTGGATCTGTATAAGGCCAAAAACCAACAAACCATGAGTTTATATATTGATTTCTATTTCCTGTTTGAGCTGTACCAGTTTTACCCGCAAGCTTCATACCTTCAAATTCCAGAGAACTAGCTGTACCCGTAGTTACAGCAAGTCTCATACCTTCACTGATCTCTATATAATTATTTTTATTTATATTTTTTATTTTATCTGCTGTTTTAATATATCTTGTCTCA
>CAIZLB010000056.1 GCA_903933735.1 uncultured bacterium
AAACAAAAGTTGATGTCATTAATTGTGCTCTTAAGAAATATTTGAGATACTACAATAGTGAACGATTACATCTCGGTATCAATCTCAAAACACCAAGTCAATTATTAACAGAGTGTTTCCAAGCTATTGGTTAGAATACGACCAGACTATTCACTAAACAGACCTTTATTGTTTTTATCTAGATGTTCTTTGAATGATTTTCCGGCGCTGTTTCTGTATTTACAATATTCACAAGTATCTTTTTCCTTTGGGATTCTATCATCACCTAAACAGCTTTTAATATTTTCTAAAGTCTTTTCTATCCAATCAGTTTTACCTTTATATGGTATAACCTTAATTTTGAACTCTAATTTATTATCAAAACTTTCTTTAGATCTGTCACCATTTGCATACACAAAATACCCAGTCTCAGAAACCTCAAACCCGAGTTTCCTAAATATCCATTGATATATCTCCATCTGTCTCTTATATCCATCTTGCCATTCACTATCTAAATCAACCTCAGTATCTTTACTAGTAGCTTTATAATCAACAATGATGATCTTATCTTTGTCTTCCCCGTCTGTGTATATCCATAAATCATCTATAGCTCCAGTTATGAGTAGATTATTTTTTTCATCTATAGTCTGAGCCCCAATAAAGTTTTCTCTCCACGTATCCATCTCTTTATGAGAAAATGGTATAGCTTTTATGTTATTGTCGATCATATAAGGATGAGGGGTTTCCGCTTTTCTATGTCGATCGAATTCCTTTTTCAAAAGTAAATCAACCGCCGAGTTCAGATTAAAAGGAAAACCTTGAGGACGACCAACTCCAAGTCTACGATCTAGATAAAAACAACGTGGGCATTCTACAAAGAGATCTATCTTTGAACGACTAAGCTTAAAAGGCTCTTTATCCCCTTTTAAATATAATTTTCTTTTTCCGAATGCGTATTTAAATGCCATATTTTAATATTATAGCATATTATAAAAGAGTTGAGGCTTCTTCTAATATGAGATATATTCTATCACTATCTATACCGATCTCACTTAAAGTATGACTTTCATTGTGTAATGTTTGGCACAATATTATATCTTTTTCTATTAATTTTCTTTTTTCTTCATGGTTTATGGTTGTTAAACAGGTTATAGGGTACAAAGAATATTCTATGATCTTATCTTGCAAAGATCCTTCATCTGGATAATCAAAACTCATAAGTTTCAGATTATTACAGTTTGCATATGTTATAGCTGTATCTGAAAAATGAGTATTAGTAACCAACCAACCTTCGCTAAGTCTCCCTGGCATCTTAGGTGACAGATTTTTAGTATCATCTGAATTAAAAGATTCTATAGAAAAAGTACTAACTTCTATATCTTCATAGCGAGCTTTTACATACAGAGCACTTTTTAAATCAGTACGTGATCCTGCATCCGAATGATACTTCGCCTCTATCATAACCAGTTTTTCATTATTCCAAGCTACAACATCTACTTCATGAGCGACACATTTTCCATAAACCATTTGTCCTGTTATGGAATTAAAACCTTCATGACGCCAAACTTCGGCTATAAATTTTTCAAAAGGAAAACCGGAAGGGCCTATCTCAAGCATAGATCTTTTTAGAGAAAATTTTAAAGCCGAAGCTTTAGATATATGATTTAAATGTTTAAAAGCTAGGCGATATATATAGTCAGTCTTTACAGGCTGATCATCTTTATAGTTTTGATGACATTTATCTTTAACATAATTGCAAATCTCATAAGCCACATCTATCTTGGCACCAGTTTTGGAAATAGCATTGATGAGTTTTTTTTCATCAAAATCTTCTATGTTTCCATTGGCTTTGCGTATTTGCATATGGTTAATATTTTAGCATATTTTTTTACAAATACTTAAATAAATTTACATTAAGACACCACCACCCACGCAAACTTCACCATCATAGAAAACTATAGACTGACCTTTTGAATATATCTCTGGATTTTTTAATTGAACTTTTAAGAATTCACCATCTTTCTCTATACTTTTTATATCAACTTTTTCTTGTCTATATCGTAGACGGCAGGTTTTTATATTTTCTATTCCATCTCTAAGAACTATGTTCTTAGCAGTGATTGTATTGTCAATAGTGTTGTCAAGACTTTTCTCTGTATCGACGGTTACGGTGTTATTTTTTATATCTTTAGACACTATATATAATCTATCTTGGTTATTTGTATTTTTAAATATTTCAAAACCATGTCTCTCACCTATCGCATACAAAACAGCTCCGTCATGTATTCCTATGATACTTCCATCTTTATCTAAAACATCACCTCTATGTGTCTCTATATTTTGTTTTAGAAATTCTTTCATGTCTATTTGTCCAATAAAACATACTCCTTGACTATCTTTCTTATCAAAAACAGGAATCTTGGTTTTCTTAGCAATATCTCTAACATCTTTTTTTTCTAGATGACCTATAGGAAATAATATGTGTGCCAACTCATACATCTCTAAGGTCCAGAGAAAATATGATTGATCTTTATTTTTATCGATACCTTCTAGTATCTTGTTGTCTATGTTTTGTGCATAATGACCTGTGGCTATATAATCAGCTCCTTGTTTTTTAGCCCATTGCCAAAATGCTCCGAACTTCACTTCACGATTACACATCACATCAGGGTTTGGTACGTTGCCTTGTGAATATTCTCTGAACATATAATCAACTACACCTTTCTTATATTCATCACGTAGGTCTAAGGTTATGAAAGGTATGTCTAGATGGGCGCAAACACGCATAGCATCTCTTCTTTCATCTTTCCAGGTACATAAACCACCTTCTGGCTGCCAAACACGTATAAATACACCAGTAACATCATAGCCCTGTTTTTTGAGAAGATAAGCGGAGACTGAAGAGTCAACCCCTCCTGACATACCAACATATACTTTTTTAGATGCTTTCATTATTGTTTTATTGTAGTTTAATTTGCGTTTTTTGCAAGAAAATATATGTCGATTTTCGTGCTATTTACATATATAAATTGTTATGATATATTATATAAGTTATGAAAAGTACAATATTTGATGCCGTAGTGTATATTACAGGGTTTACAGCAATACAATTAGTGATCCATATTCCAGATAAAGAGGTGATGATTGGAAATGTTATCATGATATCCGCGGGTCTTATCATCTATACGATTTTTACAGTCGGCGAAGCTGTCATAAAGGCAATGAAGAAGGAGGAGTAGAAAGTTGCCTCCGTTCTGTAATAAACTGAATGAGGGAAAACAGGGTTACCGATTTATCATCGGGCCCTATTTTTATTTATTCAGATAGAGCTTTCTGTTTTTGAGATGCTCCGCATAAGTCTTAGCATAATGATTCACCCCATCTTTGTCAGACAAAAAGAATATATAATCATTCTTATCAGGATTTATAGCTGCATCTATTGCTACATCCCCAGGGTTACCTATAGGACCAGATGGTAGACCTTTAACCTTATAAGTATTATAGGGTGAATCTATCTGTAAATCCTTTGTAGTCAACTCAAGTGAGGCTTTACCTGTAAAATACCCCAAAGTTGAATCCATCTGAAGTGGCATGCCTTTTTCTAAACGATTGTATATAATACCCGAGACTATTTTCATATCTTCTGGTTTCTGAACTTCTTTTTCAAGAATTGAAGCTATGGTTAAAACTTTGTTTAATTCACTAAATGTTGTTAAGTTATATTTTTTTATTCTGTCTATAAATTCTTGATCTATTTTCTTAAAAATATCTTCTATATTTGCAAATGGTGGAAAATTATATGTTTCAGGAAAAAGATAACCTTCTTTATATTTTATAACCATTGAAAAATCATTTCTGGTGTATTTATTCGAAACATTTTTAAAGTTGTTATAGATATTATTGGATATTGTTTTATAATCCTCACCTTCTTTTATAGTGATAATAATAGGTGTGTATTCATATCTTCCATTAACCAATTTTTCAACAATCTCAATTACGTTCAAAGGTTTTTTAAATGTGTACTCCCCTGTCTTTATCTTTGTATCTTGATTCATGATCTGAATAAAGTTTTTAAAAATAAATTCATTACCTATAATCTTTGATTTCTGTAATTTACTAGATACAGAACTTAAACTCTCACCCTTTTCTATTTCTATGATTACAGGATAATTTTTATTATGAACTTTAGTAAAAATATTTATATATAAGAAAGATATTAATAGCAAAACTACTATAATGAATGATACTAATATTTTATAGATTTTATTCATGATATATAATTATTATATAGGTAGATTAGATGGTGCTTCAACTTTTTTAGCTTCAACACGAGAGACATTGGATGTTGTAGCAGTGTCTCCAGGAAAATGAAATATAGTAGCAAGCTCCTCAACAGTCATAATAAAAGGTTTACCTGTTTCGTACTTGTTTGTTTTCCAAATATCTACAGCACTTGCTGGTATAGTTCCTCCATAGAAGAAGGCTCTGGATTTGTATTGATTAAAAATACTTTCTCTGTCACTATTTACTTTTCTACCGCTTTTATCCATCCAAGCGTACTTTACAATAGGAGCTTTAACTTCAAAACTGTTAAGGTGTTGAGTATTGTACTGTCTCATAGTTCCCATAAGACCTGATGAACTTGCTGGAGAGAAAACATCTTTTTTGGCGACATATACAGCCCTGATAGTTGTATCTAATGCTAATTTTGATAAACCTCTTTCTATAGCCGTTACTTTTTCCTCCTCTTGTTTTGTTAGCCTCATCTCAAACATATTTACAGGGTTTTCTTTATCAACTTTTTGATCTCTTTTTAATAGCTTTTTGATATCTTCTTTTGCCGCATCAGTCCAATCAACCATAAGAGTTCTTTGATACCATCTCATCTTATTGGCTTTTTTAAACTTAGCCCTTTCTTTTGAATCGGTAGGAAGTTTTTTCTCAAAATCTTTTCCTGGAGCTCTGACACCTATCTGTAACCACGCATGTTCACCTTCGATGAGACTTCCCATATACTCCAAAACTGGTGTTATGGGATCAATTTTAAACTCTTCTTTAGGATCTTTGTCTAATCCATAATCAACATAAGTTTTTATAGGTAAATGTCCAGCATTTTTCTTTCTGAATTCACCACACCAAAACTTGTATTTTGATAAGTCATAATTTACACCAGCTACATAATCATTTTTATAATCACCTTGATAAATCTCTTTTATACCAATATCTGGAAACTGGGCATAAAGTTGAGTTCTTATCATATTTGAATGAGCTTCTCTGGTCCAGATATAAAATGCGGTTCTACCTTCTATAGAAACTATCTCGAGAGAAAACCAGGCCTTTGTAGCGCCTTTGATCCATCTATCATACCACTTAGCCTCTCCAAAAGGTTGAAAGAGAGAATTCATAAAAAGTTCCATAGATAATGGTGATTTTGTCTGTCCTTTTGGAATACTGATCTCGAAGAGATTATATTTTTGATTTGAAAAAAAATTAGCCCTGACAAATGACATCCAAGTCTCTTTTGTCCTTCTTCCAAGATATGTTGTTGCCCAAAGTAACAACAAAAA
>CAIZLB010000057.1 GCA_903933735.1 uncultured bacterium
GCGCTTGGCAAATAGTAATGGACCACTTTTCAACGAAGTAAAGCTTCGTGATATTGCAAAAGAAAAGAATGCAAAACTTAACAATATTCAGATATTTGAAAATGTTTCAACTTGGGCTAAAGATTATAATAAATATTTTTATGATCTATTGAATACTCAAAAAGATTATTGGTTAAAAATCTTCAACATAGAGAGATCGGGGGAAAATGTTCGAAAAGATATTGCAGTTTGGTCTGAAGTCTATGATTTGTATGATTTCTTTGATAACGATAAGTTTATAAAACCTGATTTTAAAAATCTAAAGACTATATTTTCTCAAGATGAGATAAAAGAGATATTGACTGAATATTCGAGTATCTACAATGAAAATGATGACAAACAGACATGGTTGAACAATCTCAAGAGTATGTGCGTAAAGTTCGGATTAGCCCCTGATATAAAGACATATAAGGCTGATAAAGAGGCTTTTAAGGGTCATGTTGGAGAGTTAACTCAAGTGATACGTTTTGCAGTGACTAGTAAAACACAAAGTCCTGATTTGTATGAGGTGATGGGGGTTTTGGGTGGTGAGGTTGTGAGATCAAGATTAAATAATTAATAAAAAATATAAACAAATGAACAAAGAAAATATAACAATAAGAGATCCAAAAATATCTGATTTAAAACAAGCTTTGATTTATGTAAATAAATTATCAAAAGAAAAAACCTATGTAATATTTCAAGGTGAAATAGTAAGTGAAAAATCAAATAAGGAATGGTTAAAAAATAATATCAAGACAATAAAAGAAGATAAATCTATAGTTAAGTTTTTATTTCATAAAGATCAGTTAATAGGTATTTGCAACATAGGTTTGAGATCTGGTGCTAAAGAGCATATAGGATCTTTCGGTATTTCTATAGACAAAAAATACAGAGGCAAAGGCCTAGGCAGTTTATTGATGGATGAGGTTTTGAATGAGTCAATTAAAAAATTAAAGAAGATGAAATATATTTATCTTGAAGTTTTCGCAGAGAACATCGCCGCTATAAAACTTTACGAGAAAAAAGGTTTTGTAAGATGCGGACTATTTACAAATGGTTTAAAGAGGAAGGGTAAGTTGGTTGATGAGATTATGATGTGTAGGGAGGTTTAGGGGTTCAATTGTATTTATCTATCAATTCTGTTAATATCCTATCTATGGATCTATCAATAAACTTAGAAAACTCAGTTTTATACATAAGAGTTGCATTATTAATAAAAAGTCAAAATGGCTATATCTTTGAAAAAAGTCCACTTGGTCATGTTTTTCCAGTCGGAGGAAAGATTAAACTAAACGAAACTTCTATAGAAGCCGCTAAAAGGGAGATGATGGAAGAATTGGGTTTTGAAGTAAAGAATCTCAAGTTCAAATCTGTATTAGAGAATTTCTATTCAAAAGATGATATAAATTTTCATGAATTATGTTTTGTATATGAGACAGGGGATGTATTCTTAGAAGAAGTTGGAGAGGGTTTTGTTGAAATATCAGAATCGAATATTGATTCACTGGATATAAGACCTAAAATTATGATAGATTTTATTTTAGGAAAGGATAATGAATTTAGTAAAATACTTAATAAATAATATGAACATCAAACTAAAAACAAACAAAGGTATCATCGAACTCGAATTATTCGAACAAGAAAAAACTCAAACCGTAGCTAACTTTATAAAACTTGCCAAAGAGGGTTATTATGATGGTGTAAAATTTCACAGAATAATTAAAGGTTTTATGATACAAGGTGGCGATCCTTTAACTAAAGACGATAGTTTGATGCATAGATGGGGAACAGGTGGTCCAGGATACACTTTCAAGGATGAGATTGGAGATAGTAACAGCAATGTTGCAGGTACTATATCTATGGCCAATGCTGGTCCAAATACAAATGGAAGTCAGTTTTTTATAAATGTAAATGATAATAATTTTCTGGATGATAAACATACAGCCTTTGGAAAGGTGATGGGGGGTATGGATGTTGTTAAGGCTATAGAAAATGTAGAGACAGGGATGGGGGATAGACCGGTTGAGGCGGTGGTTTTGGAGGGGGTGGAGATTGGGTAATAAAAAAACGTGGCATGCATTGCTGCATACCACATTGTGTCGGAACTAACTAGAATCATTTGAGTCTCTTATAGTCTTTAAGAATACGTCCGACGGTATCCTTAAAATTGCGAAGTGTAAACAAATGACCTCCTGGTATATGAATGACCACCGGGATCCTATAGTTCCGGCAAAGCACATCGTTTGTTCTTCTCGATGTGCTATCAACCATTTTGTCATGGTCAGCGGTGACTATGGTAAATGCCACATCTTCTCTGACGAGGGTTCCGTCCCATGGCTCTGCGAACTGGTTTAGCACTATACGGCGCATGAAGACACCACTGTCGGCAACGAGGCTGTTACCTTCTGTCAATTCAGCAACCTGTTCCTCAGTCAGAGACAGCAGCCTCTTCGTGTCACCACGAGAAAGTTGAATGTCTTTGCCGGTGATCATCCGCCACAGGTAACTAGGCTTTGCGAGTAGCCAAAAGACGAGGTCTTTCGGACTGAACTTTGTGCCTGGCATTGGTGCTGGATTGAGCAGGACGATTTTCTTCACGCTACGGCAAAGTCCACATCTTATCGCTTCGGCGATAACGTAACAGCCGGCGCTGTGACCGACAAGGTTGGTCACCTCAGGGTGCCCTTCCAGGTAATTGACAAGTTTGAGGATTCGCAACCCGATATTGGGAATTCCTAGGATGTCGAGAACTGTCGCATCTTCACCAATCTTCGCAGCGAGCTGGCCTTTGGGGTTTAACCACAGGCCGGGGACAAACAGAGTATTTTCTGGTTTCAAATTATATAATCTTTCCGTTTTTACGCTGTCAGACCTACCTGAAAGCTTGTTTTTTTTGTGTGCTGAGTAAGTGTAGGTACTCACAATTTACCTATATATTATATACCTAAAGTATATAAAAGTCAAGGTTATACAAATAAACCTTTGCAAATAAAGATATTCATGGTATACTATTGATAATAAAAATACAAATATATGAAATCCTATCACAAAAGAACAGCAATAACTCATTACATATTAAAAAAAATAGTTAAACCCATATTTAAATTTCTTTGGATAAAAGATATAAAGGGAATAGATAATATTCCCAAAAAAGGAGCGTATATATTTGCTTTTAATCATCAAAGTTTTTTTGATTTTCTTATATTTACCTCCATATCTCCTAGAAACATTCATTTTTTAGCAGCTGAAAAATTTTATAATCATAAATTATGGAGACCGTTAATGATATTAACTGGGCAGATAAAAGTTGATCGTCATGCTCATGATAAAAGTGATGTGCACGAAAACGTTAGAATCCATTTAGAAAAAGGATTGCTACTGGGTATTTTTCCCGAAGGTACAAGATCTCCGTATCCAGATCAGATGCTCCCGGCATTTGATGGTATATCAAAGTATGCATTAAAACATCGAGTTAATGTTATACCCGTTGGACTTAGGGGTATGCATGAAATACTGCCAAAAGATGGAGGTAAGATATCGTTTAAAAAATGTTCAGAAATACACATAGGAGAGCCTATTGATTTGAGTTCTTATTGGGGTAATCATGATGATAAGGATAAGTGTACAGATGTTACGGAAAAGATAATGGAAAAGATTGAAAAATTATCTGGAAAAAAGTATAATCATTACAGACATAATTATGCAGAATAAAACATTTGTAATAGATCTCGATGGTACTTTGATAAAAGGTCAAAGTCAGAGATATTTAATAGAATATTTAAAAGAAATCAAGAAGATTTCTTTTTTAAAATATTTTATGATAATGTTAGGTTTTGTTTTATATAAGCTATCCATATATAAAAATGCAGCGCAACTTTTACAATTTTCTTTAAATAATTTTAAAAATGAAAAGGAAGATGATATATACAAATACATAGATGATTTTTTTAATAAAAATTTAAAAGATAGATATTTTAATAATTCAAAGAGTATTATTAAAATGATGAAAGATAGCGGTCATAAAATCATTATACTGTCTGCGGTTATAGACCCACTTGTTAAAAGGATATGTGATGATCTGAATATCGTAAGTTTCATATCTACGAAATTAGAATTTGACAATAACGGGTTTTTTACTGGAAGGATTGTAGATAGACAAAATTATGGCAATCAAAAGTTGGATAATATTAGAAAATATTTATTTGAGAATAACTTGAATGAAGAAGATGTCATCGTTCTTACTGATCACGAGTCAGATATTCCGATTATAAAATATTTTAAAAATTCAATAGTCACTAATCCCAACTTATATATGAATAGGTGGGCTCGACAAAACAATTATCCCATAATATACTTAAATAATAATGAATCTATTCAGTATATCAAACATTATATTGAGTCTAAGTAGTCTACTTTTTGGTCTCATAATATATAAATCCAATCGTGAAAACAAATTGATGTCATACTGGCTTATGTTCGCCTGGTGTTTTTCTTTTTGGTCATTGGGTTTGTTTGGCGTGACATATTATCAGGATTATAATTTTGCTTTATTTTGGCAATACATATTAGATTTTTTTGCTGTTTTCTTACCTGCAACATATGTGGTCTTTTTGATAAAGTTTTTCAAAATTGAGAATAAGATTTGGATACCTTTAATATTTTCGACATCAATATTGTTCTCTATATTTAGTTTTACACCATATTTCAAGACGGGTATAGAGATTCAGAATGGACTATATTGGATAGCACCAGGTCCATATTATTATTTATTTATTATTTATTTTGGTATATATGCTGTTGTATCTGTATATTTACTGTTTTATCAATTGAAATTGAATTGGCATGATGAAATGGTCCGTGGTCAAATTAGAAATATAATTATATCAAGTTTGTTTGGATATATTGGCGGATCATCAAACTTCTTTCCTTACATGTTTAAATCTTTTCCTTATGGAAATTACTTTGTAATATTCTTTCTTGTTTTTATGGTCTACGGGGTTTTGAAATATAAACTATTGAATACAAAGGTTGTGTCGGCTCAAATATTTTCTATAGCGATCATACTCATATCATTATTCAATTTTTTGAGAGCAGAATCTATTAAAGATCAAATTATAAATGGATTGACATTATTATTGATATCTTTATTTAGTTACTTCTTGATAAGAAGTGTTAATGAAGAAATAGAAATAAGAAATAAAGTTCAAGCTTTGGTGAAAAACCTCGAGAAAGCCAACCTCAAACTCAAAGAACTGGACCAAAAAAAGTCAGAGTTCATGTCTCTCGCCACCCATCAGCTCCGTGCCCCTCTTACATCTATGCGTGGATATTCATCGATGATCTTAGATGGTACTTTCGGTAAAGTAAACAATCCTGAAGTTGAAGATGCTATAGATAAGATTTCAAGAGCTTCAACTGATCTCGCCATGATTGTAGAAGATTATTTAAATATTTCTCGTATAGAGCAGGGAAGAATGCAATATAATTTTTCTATATTTAATCTTAGTGATCTAATAAAAGATATTATTAAAGAAGTTAAGCCTACAATAGATCATGCGGGCCTTGCTGTTAATTTTATCTATGATGAAGCTGTACAATATAGAGTAAATGTCGATCAAGGAAAGATAAAGCAAGTTTTATTTAACATAATAGATAATGCAATAAAATACACACCTACAGGTCATATCGATATAATCTTAAGTGTCAAAGATGGTAATAAAGTTCTTGTGAAGATACAAGATACTGGTGTTGGTATAAATCCTGATATATTACCAACTCTGTTTAAGAAGTTTAAACGTGCCCCAGATGCCTCTAAAACAAATATATTAGGTACAGGCTTAGGTTTATATGTAGCTAATGAGATTCTTAAAGCCCACAATGCTACAGCTTGGGCTGAGTCAGAGGGGCAGGGAAAAGGTTCTAGTTTCTATGTTGAATTGGGTATGATAAGTTAAAATATTATTTTATAAGATTATTCTGTTGTTTATCATTGACACTGTAAAAATTTATACCACAACAGACCTGAATTTGTTGCATTGACTAAAAGAGTAGAATTACTCGAAGCTTAGTAACAGGGAAGTAACACAATCCCCCAATAGTAAAGTGGTAAAGATAAGGGTAAATATTCTATAATAAATATGTTATGGACCCCCAACACCTTGAACCTGAATTGTTTTTTGAATTCTTTTATGGTTGGATTTACTATAACACCATGCGGTGAATTTCCAACCAAGTTATCAGCCGGGGAGTAGTCCTTTATGAGCAACCCCCGGCCTTCTTTACTTTAACTACATGTCGCACAATATATCTTTTGCGACATTATATATACTAAAATAAAAGGCATATTTCATTTAATACACCATTCATTTAATTAATCTTATTTATCACCGTACATCTCATCTCTGATCTTTTTTAATTCTTCTATTATAGACTGATCATCTATAGGTCTAAATCTTAAACCTGAAAATTCCGGTTTATGAACTTCATCTATAAACATCTCATATGGTCTAGCTAGAAAATCGGCTGAACCTTTCCATGCCTGTATGTACATAGGTCTGTATATGACCAAGGTACTCTCATCCTCTGAGTGCTTAGCCATACCAAGTACCTCATAAGCCAAATGATTTACAGGATCTTCAGGTTTATGTTTAAAATGATAATAAAATTTTTTTTCTATTGTTTTCTGCATGTTTATTATTATAAACCTTTTTAAGTTTTTTTACATAGCTAACTTTGGCCTTCAAATAAGTTTTAAGGCATACCTAGGTAGCTCTTTTTTCAGGCTCGAGTCCCCTATTTTTGTAAATTTTACGACTTGACAAGATGATTTATGACTGATATTATTTTTATGTTATGAACAGCTTAATCGAACGTTTACGTCAAATGTTTACCTATGAAAAATGTATATTTGTATTATTATTGGTCATGATTATTATCTTGATATGCCTACTCTTTAAGATTCTTGTCTTCTGAGACACTATAATGAATCACATATTTCAAGCAAAAAAAACCGCGGCTAAACCCCGCGGCATTTTATTTTACAAAAACTTTTTACACAAACAATGCCACAATAGTTGCTATAGATGTTATTCCCATAAGCACGGCTACAATCCAACCTATAACATTTGTCATCTTTTTATTTTTAAATTCTCCCATGACTTTTTTACTCGAACTGATATGTACTATACAAACTATGATAACTGGAGCTATGATACCATTTGCAATAGCTGAATATATCAAAGCTTTTATTGGATCAATCCCTATAAAGTTTATAAGTATACCTATAAGAACTGAGACTATTATAACGCTATAAAAGGCCCTAGCTTCTTTTAATTTCCAATGTAGACCTTCTTTCCAACCTAAACTTTCAGAACAGGCATAGGCTGTAGATCCTGCAAGCACAGGAACAGCTAATAGTCCTGTACCTATAATACCTATGGCAAAAAGTAAGGTTGCAAAACGTCCAGCAAACGGTGTGAGGGCTGCAGCAGCATCAGAAGCTGTCTGTATGTCTGTTATACCACCAACAAAAAGTGTATTCGCGCACACAGCAATAATAAAGAACATGACCATATTTGATAAAAACATTCCACTCCAAACGTCTATACGCATTTCTTTTATTTCAGCTGTATTTGTACCTATACGTGATTTGGCTGTAACTTTACCACCTTCGATCTGAGCTTCAACTTCTTGTGAAGTTTGCCAGAAAAAGAGATATGGTGATATGGTTGTACCCAATATTCCTGTTATAAGAAATAATTGAGTTTTTGTGAATTCGATATGAGGTATTATTCCATTGATAAGCAATGAACTCCAATCCATATCTATGATCAAGCCTGTGGCAATATAAGAAAATAAACTTATAACTAACCATTTAAGATACTTTGCATATTGTTTGTATGGGATTATTATTTCTAAGATTAAACCCACTAGACCAATAGAGATAACCAGAAACACAAAAGAAAATCCTGGGAATATAAGTTGTACAGCCTTAGCCATAGCTCCAAAATCAGCCCCTATATTCAAAGTGTTAGCTATAAACAATAATATTGTAGCAAAATAAAGTATTTTTCTTGAATATGCAGTCTTTATATTGGCTGCTAGACCTTTTCCTGTAACCAAAGCTATACGTGCACACATCTCCTGTATCATTGCCATAAGTGGAAAAGTCCAAGCAGCAAGCCAAAGTAAACTGGTCCCATACTGAGCACCGGCTTGAGAATAAGTTGCAATACCAGAAGGATCGTCATCTGCAGCGCCTGTTATAATGCCAGGACCTAGTTTTTTAATATAGTCTTCGCCATCTTTCAATATAATCTTGGAGTCTTTTTTTATTTCCTCTTCGATATTTTCTATGGTTAACATGAATTATATTATACTATATTTTTATGATACAATCATATATGTTAGAAAGGATAAAAAATGCAAAACTATATCATTGCTATTGCATGGTTAATTTTTTGGCCAGTATTATGCTATTTTCTCAGCATGTTTTGATTTCAATCACACCTGATCACCTGAAAAATGGTTATTTTTAATATATAAAATTA